>CAZDTB010000280.1:0-6443 GCA_964508075.1 uncultured Planctomycetales bacterium | reverse complement strand
AAGGTCTTCCCGCAGCCTGATTCCCCGATGACCGCGCAGCAGCCTTTGTCGGCCGCTACCACGTACTGAAGCGTCGCCAGCACCTCGGCGTGCACAGGTGCGGCGAAGAAGAAGTCTATGTCCGGCCGCGGATCAAACGGCGGCTTCCTCAGCTTGAAGTGCTCGTACACGTCCATAACCGCTCCACAGCCTCTTTGGCACGACAGAACCATCGGGAACATCGGTCTGGACGGGGGGCTGCTAAAACAAGCGGTCCCGACAGGGAAACACCGGCAGAAATCCAAGCCAACCCATAACTCGTTTTTCATGAGGGGGGCAGATTCGTCGATAACCCCCTCAGAAGCGCACGGAAGTGCGAAAGCCCGCCACGGACGGCTCAGAATGGTTCTCGGACGTGACAACGATGCGTCACCGCTGCACACTCCAGAAACCCGGGTCGGGCCGGGTCCCGCGTCTGCGCATGGCAGCTTGGGTCGCCAACCCCTTGATCATTGTGCTCGCGACCGGGTGTAGCTCGACCCACGAACAGATGGTCGCCTTTCTGCGAGCCAACGACGCCTCCGTCTCCACCGGGCACTACACCGTCAACCCCCCCGACACGATCGCCTTCCACGCCCCCGGGGCCGGGGAGATCGACGGCGTCGTGCAGCGCGTGCGCTCCGACGGAAAGGTTGCCCTGCGCCTGCTGGGCGAGATCCACGTCGCCGGCCTAACAACCCAGGAAATCGCCGAGAAGATCAAGGCGCAATTGTCGCGCTATTACATCGAACCGGAGGTGGTCGTCGAGGTTGCCGGCTTCCAGAGCCAGCAGTATTTCGTCTTCGGCGAGGTGAACAGCCCGGGCCCCAAACCGTTCACCGGGCGGGACACCTTGATCAAGGCCCTCGCCGCCGCCCAACCCACCTTCCTCGCCTGGCGCGCGCAGATTCATCTGGTACGCCCCGATCCCGACACCGGCGAAAGCAAGGTGATCATCATCGACCTCGACCGGATGGTCCGCAACGGCGACACGGAGCAAAACGTGCTTCTGCAACCGGGTGACATCATTGAGGTGCCGCCGACACCGCTGGCCTGGGTTGGGCATCGGGTGCGCGAGCTGCTCTACCCGGTGACGCCGGCCCTGAGGGCGTGGGCCAGCCCCGTGCAAGCGATGGAGACCTATGACGACTACGACCGGACCGGCAGCGCCAACCCAAGCAGCAACGGGCGCCGCCCGTGGTGACGACAGGCTGAAGCGATGGATTGGAGCCAGGGATAGACGGTCGAGTTGAGCGGCAAGCACGATGACGGTTCACCAAGAACGAACCTTTGATGATCTCCGCAACACGGTGCACGAGTACGCGCGCATCTTCCGTCGCCGCTGGCGTTTGGCGCTGCTCGGGATAAGCATTGTCAGCTCAATCGCCTTTTGGGTCAGTCAGTACCTCCCGCGTCAGTACTGCACCTCGACGCTCTTCGAACGCCGCGACGACGCGGTCCTGCGAAACCTTGTTCGTTCCAATTCCCCGTACAGCTTCGCCCAGCTCAAATCGAGTATCGCGCTCGACATGACCGGCTCACGCGCTCTGGCCGAGGCTGCCAGCGCCACGGGCCTGTTACCGCCCGATGCGATCACCTCGAGAGAGGCCCTGACGAACGAAGAGCTCGGCCAGCTGGACCGTGCGCTCACGAAGTACGACCTGCATGCCTCCTTCCGCATGGTGCAAAGTTCGCCCAGCCTCGACACGATCGAATTGCGCTGCACCGCGAACAATCCGACTACCGCCAGCCGCTTCGTCGCCGCCCTGCGTGACGGATACATCCAGCGCACGCGCGACCGCATCACCCAGATCCTCTCGAGCACGCGCGACTTCTTCGCCCAGGAGGTCGAGCGCTTCCAGCAACAGGTCAATGCCGCCGACCGACGCCTCAAGGAGCAGTTCGCCGAATTCCCGGGCGTCAATCCGAGCGATCCGGCGAGCGCCGGCATGCGCCTCGAAGCCCTGCAGAGCGAACGGCTGCGTCTCGCGCAGCGCAAGGCCGAGCTCGTTGCCCAGATCACTGCCCGCGAGCGCTTCCTGACATCCGGATTGCTCACCGAACCAACCGCGCCCCGGCCCGCGGCGGGTGCGGCCAACCCGGTCGCGCCGCCGGTCTTGCCCGAGACCGACTCGGCCATCGAGAAAGCCATCAAGCAAGTCGAGCAGCAGATCACCGACGCCATCGTCGTGAAACAGATGACCAACGAACACCCGGCGGTCAGAGCGCTCCAGCGCAAGCTCGACAACCTCTACGCGGCCCTCGAAGCCACACGCCGTCCCGCCCCCGCGACCGGTGCCACTGGCGGCTCGTCCGCCAGTGCTCTCCCCCCCCCACCCGACGCCGCGCAACAGTTGCGTGAACAGGACCCGGTGCTCGCCGGACAGCGTCTACGCGTCGAGCTCGAACTCGACGCCCTGCGGGGGCAACTGGAGATCGCCGCTCAGCACCTGGAAGCAGCCGAGACACGCGCCACGACCTTCGCTTCGCTCTACGAACGACTGCTTCAGAAAAGTGACGAAATGAAGCAGCTTGAGAATCGACTGGGGCAGGATGCAGCCACCGCGGCGGTGTGGCGGCAACACCTCGCCCAGCTCGGGCGGATCCTCACCGCCGAAAGCGAAGATCGCGGCACGCAGTTCTCCCTGATCGAAGAACCGAAGGAGAACACCTACGCCGCCAAACCGCGAGCCGCGGCAATCTTCGTCGTCTGCCTCGGCTGCGGGCTGGCAGCCGCCGCCCTACTGATCGCACTGGCCGAACTGCTCGACCGCTCGTTCCGCTCGGCCGGCCAGGTCACACGCTCGCTCAGCCTGCCGATCCTGGAATGCATCGCCGTCATCAATACGCCCCGCGTCCGCCACCGCCAGCTCGTCTCGCGGCTGGTGTGGACGCCGACCCTATGCGTCCTGCTGTGCTCTCTGTTCTTTACCGCGTCGCTGGCGTATGCCAGCCTGGAACGCCCGGAACTGCACCGCCGGGCCATCTCAAAGCTGGACAACGTGCTTGAGAGCGTTGGCGCGCCGTCGACGTCACTCGGGAACCGGCTCGAGGGATGAGGTAAACCTGTGGGCTCGATGCAGAAAGTCATGCAGAAGCTGCGGGCCAAGCCCGAGGGAGAGGCGGGTGGCCCCGCCCCCCCGCCGGAGGCGCCCCCCGCGTCGATCGCGACGGTCGACCCGGTGACCAGCGAGGCGGCCGCTTCCACCTCGTTCATCGCCGACCCGGTCAACGCGCCGCCCCCTCAGAGCCAGAGCCTTCCCGATAATCGGACCACCGCCTGGAACGCGGACAAGCTCGACCGCGCCCTGGTAACCTACCTCAACCGCTACTCAGCCGTGAGCGAACAATACCGTTCCCTGCGGGCCCGCCTGCTGAACATGAACCCTCAGCACAAGCACCAGACGATCGCGATCACCAGCAGCATCCCCCAGGAAGGAAAGAGCGTGACCGCCATCAACCTCGGGATGGTGATGGCAGAGGGCAACGAACACGAGGTCTGCCTGGTCGACGCCGACTTCCGCCGAGCTTCGATAGCCCGCATGTTCGGAATCAACCCGCAACCGGGCTTGGCCGAGTTAATCCGCGGCACCGCCGAGCTGAAGGACGTCCTGCATCCCACGCACCTGCCCAATCTGAAGATCATCACGGCCGGAAGCGCTTCCGACAAGAAGCGCGGGGAGTTGCTGGGTGCTTCCGCGGTGCGGACCATTCTGGCCCAACTGCGCGCCGTGTTCGACTACACGCTGCTCGACACCCCCCCGGTCAACACCGTCTCCGACGTCAGTATGATCGCGCCCCACTGCGATGGCGTGATTATCGTGATCGAAATGCGGCGGACACCCGAGCCGAGCGTCATGGAGGCCGTCCGCACGTTGCAGACCACCAACGTGAAGATCCTCGGATGCCTGTTGTCCCGCCACGACGACCAGCGCGGGCACTACTATGAGCGTTATTACAGCGACTACTACAACAGCGAGTAGGACTACCCGCAAGGCCGCAACGGCGCCCAACGTCACCATCCACCCGGTACACAGCCTAGCGGCGCGGCGCGCTTGGGCCCGCTACGTCGAGCGTACGCCCGGCGGCACGCTCTTCCACCACCCCGACTGGTGCGAGACCGTTCAGACCGTCTTCGGCCACCACCCGCTCCACCGCCTCGCCATGCGCGGCCAGGAGGTCGTCGGTGTCCTGCCACTGATCGAGGTCCGCAGCATCCTCGCGGGAAACCTGCTCGTCAGTGTGCCCTACGGAACCTACGGGGGAATCCTCAGCGACGATGCGACCGCCCGGCAGACTCTCGCCTCGGAGGCAAAGCGCCTCGCTGACCAACGGGGGGCCCGCTCCTTGGAGCTTCGCTCGGCGACCGGGGGCGTCGAGGGGATGGCCGATGACGAACGCTATGTCGCCTTCGTGCGCCCCCTGCCCTTGCGCGTGGAGGAGCTGTCAACCTATTTGCCGCGCAAGGCCCGCGCTGCCGTTCGCCAAGCCCAGCAGCGCGAGGGGTTGACGGTCCAGCACGATACCGCCCTGCTGCGGACCGTCTGGAAGCTGTACGCCCGCAGTATGCGTCGGCTGGGCTCGATCAACTATCCTTACCGCTTCTTTGAGAACCTGGTCGAGCGGCTCGATCGGCGAGCCTGGGTGACCGTCGTCTGGCAGGACCACCGCCCGCTCGCCGGCCTGCTCAGCTTCGTCTTCCGCGACGCCGTCTACCCCTACTTCATCGGCCTGGACGAGCGCCTCCGCTGCACCGGCGCCACCAATCTCATCTACTTCGCCCTGATGGAACGCGCCGTCCGCGCCGGCCTGCGCCGTTTCGACTTCGGACGCAGCCGCAAAGACAACACCGGCTCCTTTCGATTCAAGAAGAACCAGGGCTTCGAAGCCCACACGCTGGGCTATCAGCGCTACGTGCCCACCGGCCACGCGCCCCCAGACTTGACGCCCAGCAATCCGCGCCTCGCGCTGGCGCGGCGGATATGGCCCCGGCTGCCACTGTCCCTCACCAGACCGTTGGGGGCTTGGCTGGCGAAATCGATCCCGGGATAGGCCCGGCACATGAAAATCCTGATGTTGACACCACGCTTCCCGTATCCGCCCAACCGCGGCGATGCGGTCCGCTCGTGGGCCGAGCTGGAGTATCTCGCCCGGCGGCACGACGTCTGGCTGGCTTGCCCCAATGAACGTGAGCCATACCCGGCGCAACTCGCGAAGGTGCGCAGCATTTGCCGGGATGTCGCCGTCGTACCCCGGCGCAAGCTCGCCTCCCTGGTACAGGGCGGTATCAGCCTGCTCCGTGGCCGCAGCCTAACCGAAGGTTTCTTCGCCGACGATGCCCTCAAGCACGCCGTCCGCAACTGGGCCAAGATCATCCGATTCGACGCCGTGCTAACGTTCTCCTCCGCGATGGCGCCACTGGCGGAACTCGTCGATGCTCGGCGGGTGCTCGACATGAGCGACGTCGACAGTCACAAGTGGGGCATCTACGCCCACCGAAGTCGCCCACCACTGCGATGGCTGTATGCACTGGAGGCGCGGCGTCTGGGACTGGCTGAGCAACGCTGGGTTCGCTCGCACGAGGTGACTCTCGTAGTCAACGAGCGCGAACGGCGCAAATTGCTCGCCCGCACCAACCCGCGCCACGCCGACGTCGTCCGAATGGCCATCGAGGCCGCGGATGCCAAGCGGTCGGGCTCGCCTGGCGAGCTGCCCAGGTTGCCCACCGAGCCGATCGTCGGCAGCGTCGGCTCCATGTTCTACCCGCCCAACGTCCGCGCCGTCGAATGGTTCGGCCAATACGTGTGGCCCCAGGTCAAAAGAAGAATGCCCGCGGCCCGCTGGTGGATTGTCGGAAACCGACCCACCCGGCAGGTGCGACGCTGGGGCCGGCGGCAAGACGTGCGCGTCACCGGGTTCGTCCCGGATACGCGCCGGTATCTCAACGCCTTCCGCGTGTTCATCAACCCGGTCGACGGAGATATCGGTGTGCAGACCAAACTGCTCGGCGCCATGGCGATCGGAAAGCCGGCCGTGGTCACGCCCGATGCCGCCGCCGGCATCGACTACGACGGCGAGCCGCCCTTCCTGATCGCACGCGGGCCGAACGAATTCGCCGACGCCGTCGTCCGCCTGCTCACCGACGACGCCCTGGCAAGACAGTTAGGCATGCGCGCCCTGCGCGCCATCCAGAGCTACTACCTGCCGCACATACAACTGGGGCGAATCGAGCAAGCTCTCTCCGGCCAATCCTGCCAGGAGACGACCGGTGCGAGACCGTGGGAAACACCGGGGCGGGCGGAGCGCGGGCCGGTTGCTGCGCCGGTCGGCGCGCCGACCCAGGTGGCCACTTGATCCGCGACCGCAACAACATCTGTGTGGCCAGCAACAGGTTCGAACACCCAACCACCAAGCAACACAACAAG
>CAZDTB010000279.1:0-6467 GCA_964508075.1 uncultured Planctomycetales bacterium | reverse complement strand
GTCCACCACACCGTCGCCGTCGCGGTCGCGGCTGGCGATGATCTCGACGTCGTCGATGTTCCAGCCGAAGTCCTGGTTCTGTCCGTCGCTTGTCAATCCCCAGCGGATCTGAACGCTCGGCTGATGGTCGGCCGCGTCGGAGATGTCGTATGTCAGCCGACGCCAGTCCCAGTCCGTGCCCCAGAACTCGACCGTCGAGTCCCAGACCAGGGTCCAGTTCTCCCCGTCGTTGGAGACCCATACATAGCCAAAGTCCTGCTCGTGCTCGAGCCCCAGCACTCGTCGAAACCGTAGCTGGACGTCGAAATACTCAGTGAGATCGAGCGGCCCAGTGGTGAGCGTCGCGTCGGTGTTGGGGGCGTAGTCGCCGTTGAGGTTGTTGCCGTACACGTTCAGTCCGGTGAAGCCGCTGTTCGGGTCGCCCGGTGAGCTGCCGCCCCCGGTTGGCTGGCCGAACCCCCAAGCGCCTGGCGTGCCGTCGATGGTCCAGCCGGGATCGTCGTCCAAGGGGAAGCTATACGCCACCTCCCGCAGCGGGCCCCCGGGGATCAGCAGGAAAGCACGTTGGTAATTGGAGTACCGGGCCGCGCCCACGATCCATCCCTGGTCATTGATGGAGCGGGCCTCGGTCAGCTCCAACCCGGATCCCGGGGCAATCGTGTCGTTGAGGTCCACCATCATGCCATCCTTCCAGAGGAAGGCGTGCATGGTCTCGCTGGCGTCATACCACGATCGGCCCACCACGTGACCGAGATTGTTGATGTCATACGTGGTGACACTGTTGCCGCCGAGGTGGCCGATGTCGGTCATCACACCGTCTTCCCAGATGAAAGCGTGCCAACCACCTTCGGCCAGACTGGAGCTGCCCGCGACCTGGCCAAGTTCGTTGATCGCCCAGGCCTGGGCGTAGTCGCCGCCGAGCGTGCCCAGGTCGGTCATCACTCCATCTTCCCAGATGAACGGATGCTCGCTCCAGTCGGCGTACTGCGAGGCGCCCACCGCCTGGCCGGCGTCGTTGATGTCGCGGACGTAAGTGTCCTGGCCGCCGAACGTGCCGAGGGCGGTCATCGTGCCGTCCTCCCACAGAAACGCGTGGCCGGGGATCTCAGTGTAGGAGTATCCCACGATCTGGCCGACAGCGTTGATGGCCATAGCGCAACTGTAGGTCTCGCTCGACGGGCTGAGGTCCGTGATTCCTCCGCCTTCCCAGATGCAGGCGTGCCAGTCGCCCCAGGGGACATGCGCATGGCCGACCACCTGTCCGAGGTCGTTGATGTCCTTCGCCCAGCCGTACGCACCACCGAGCGTGCCGAGGTCGACCATCACGCCGTTGCTCCAACGGAACGCGTGATAACTGCCGCCCCCTGTGTCAGCCTCACCCACGATCTCGCCGAGGCTATTGACGCTCTCGGCTTGAGCCTGATCGCCTTCCAGAGTCCCAAGATCGATGAGGATATACTGGGCGAACGCGACCTGGGGGGCTCCCAGCACCAGTGCCAGCAGCACGCCGGTGAGCAACGGCAGTATCGCGCTGGACGCCAACGAAAGTATCCGTCCGGAAATCGCCTTGTTCATGACCAACTCCCTTCTTCGAGTGCTTAGAGACGGTCTTGCCCGCCCCGACCGCCCTTGCGGTCAGACCCGTTTCATCTGTTTCAGGGCGGCAGAATGTGTCCATGAGCAAGTACGAAGACCGCCGGCGGATCTCACACGGACCGCAGAAAAAGCAGTCGCGGTGTGAGAATTGCACCGCAGCCGCGTACGCACGAACGAGACCCCGGTGCAGCCGCCCCCGGCAGCACTCTGGAAAGGGAAAATCCGATGCGTGTGCTCCGCCAACGTGATAGAATGCGTCACAGGGGAGGTGTGGGGCCCCGTGGATACGACCCGTCCCAGTCTGCTGCTGCGTATTCGCAACCGCTCGGACGCCGACGCCTGGCGGACCTTCGACGCGATCTACCGCCCCATGCTTCAGCGGTTTGCCCACGCCTGCGGTCTCAACGATGCCGACGCCGAAGACGTTACCCAGCACTGCCTGACGGCGACCTGCAAGAACATTGGCGAGTTCGCCTACGATCCGAAGAAGGGGCGTTTCAAGAGCTGGCTGCGAACGATGGTCAACAACCGGGTGCGCGACTTGCTGCGCGCGCGTGGGGAGCAGCAGGGCGACACGCATGCCTTTCAGCAGGTTCAGCGGCGTGAGCCGTCGCCGGACGAGGTGTTCGAGAAGATCTGGATGGAGGAGCATCTGAGGCACTGCCTGCACGAGCTACGAATGGAGGTCGAAGAGACGACGTTTCGGGCGTTCTGGAACTACGTCATGGAGGAGCAGCCCGTGGAGCGCGTGTGCGCCGAGTTGGGCATCAAGCCTAACAACGTCTACACCATCAAATGGCGGATGACCGAGCGGATCGCCGCGCGGATGAAGGAGCTTCTGGATGGCATCGAATGAACCCGGCATTCACGCCTGCCCTAGTGAGGCCGAGCTTCGACGCTATCACGCGAAGGAGTTCTCCGAAGGCGACGAAGCGGGCATTCGAGAACATCTGAACGCATGCTCGGCGTGCGCCGAGCGTGCCGGGGCGCTGCTCACCGAACATGACTCCTGGATCGAGCGCGTCCGCGCGGCCAAGTCTGCGGTCGAGGATGTGATCATGACCCCAGCTCGGCCCGCCGCCGGGCTCAGCCGCCACGATATCGCCGGTTACGAGATTCTGGAGGAGTTGAGTCGCGGCGGTCAGGGGATCGTGTTCCGGGCGCTTCAGAGGTCGACCAAACGCGACGTGGCATTGAAGATTCTCCGCGAGGGTTCCTATGCCTCCCACGCGGCCCGCAGACGTTTCGAGCGCGAGATCGAGCTGGTCGCCTCCTTGAGCCATCCGCACATCGTCACGGTGTTTGACTCGGGCGAGACGGCCGACGGGCGGAAGTACTTCGCGATGGACTATGTTCGCGGACAACCGCTGGGGCGCTTTCTGGCCACCGGACGGTCGTCTCCGGCCGAGAAGCTGAGGTTGTTCACCAGAATCTGCCAGGCGGTGAATTATGCGCACCAGCGCGGAGTTATCCATCGCGACCTCAAGCCGTCGAACATTCTCGTGGACGAGGCGGGCGAGCCGCACGTGCTGGATTTTGGGTTGGCCCGACAGGTCGCGCGACGCGACGCGATGACGACCACGGGGCAGGTCGCCGGCACGTTGCCTTATATGTTGCCGGAGCAGGCCCGTGGTATGCCGGACGCGGTGGACGTGCGCAGCGACGTTTACGCTCTGGGCGTAATGCTCTACGAACTCTTGACGGGGACTTATCCGTACCCGGTTGAGGGTGACACGATCGAGGTCCTGAAGCACATCGCGGAAACGCCGCCCGAGCGGCCGAGCCGGGTCTGGCGGCGTTCGCGCGATGTCGGCGAGGGTTGGCGTGGACCTGGTGGGCCCGGGCGATTCGATGAGCTGGAGACGATCGTGCTGAAGGCGCTCTGGAAGGAGCGTGAGCAGCGCTACCAGACTGCCGGCGAGCTCGCCCGCGACATCGACCACTACCTGCTCGGAGAACCCATCGAAGCCCGCCGCGACAGCGGCTGGTACATGTTGAAGAAAGCGCTGTACCGCTACCGGATCGCGGTGGCGATCGCGGCAGCATTTGCCGTGCTGATTACTACCTCTGCCGTGGTGTTCGCTGCGATGTACGCGACGCAGACGCGTCTGCGGGCCGAGGCCGAGCGCCAGGCCGACCTTGCCCGCCAGGCCGAAGTCAAGGCTCGCCAGCACCTGGGGCAGATCCGTGAGCTGGCGAGCGACTTCGTCTTTGGAGTGGACGGGCACATCAAGCAGTTGCCCGGCTCCGCGCCGGCTCGCCAGTGGGCCGTCGAGAAGGGACTCGCCTACCTGGAGGCGCTTGCCGCGGAGGCCCAGGATGACCTGCACCAACAGCGTTATCTGGCCGGGGCATACATGACGATCGGCGACGTACAGGGCGGACCGGATGTATCCAGCCTGGGCGATTTGAACGGTGCGTTGGCGAGCTATCGCAAGGCGGCCGAGATTCTGGAGGGCATCGCCGCCCGCGAGCCGGACAGCGTGCCGGTGCTGGACGGGATGGTGCTCAACTACGTCAAGATCGGCGACGCCCACGCGGTTCTTGGCGAGGAGGACGCGGCGTTGGCGTCCTTCCGTAGAGCGATCGAGTTCGGTCGCCGCGGGTTGGCCCTCGGACCGCACAGGATGACTCTTCGCACCAACCTGGCCAGCGCCCACGAACGGCTGGGTCTGGTTCTTCGAGGCCGGGGCCAGATTGATGCGGCGCTCGAGCACCTCGAAGAGTACCTGCGCATCGTGCGAGATGCGGCCGCCGAACATTCGGAAGACCTCTGGATGCAGCGGACGGTGGCGATCGCACATCTGCATATCGCCGAGGTTCGGTACCAACAGGGGCAGCTCGACGATGCGCTGCAGGGCTATCGGAAGTTCCTGGCCCAGGCGCGGGAGCTGCTGGACGCGCACCCGCGAAACATTGTCGCCCGGCACGACGTTGCCGTAGCTTGCCAATGGATCGGAATCATCCACACCGACCAGGGCGAGCCGGATCTGGCGATCAAGAGCCTGCGAGAATCGGCGGCAGTCCTGGAAGACTGGCTGGGGGATGATCCGCAAAACGAGGCGGCCCGGGCAGAGCTGGCCACGACCTGCCTCAAGCTGGGCGAGGCGCAACTGGCGGCGGGGCAGTCTGACGCGGCGCGGGCCAGTTTTCAGCGTGCGCTCAAACTCTGCGAGACCGTGCTGAGTGGCGGGTCGCAGCGCGCCGATCTGCTTCAGTTCAAGGGAGACACCTGCCAGCGGATGGCCGAGCTGGAGATCGCCTTGGCCGAGAGCCAAAGCGATCTGCCCGGCGCGCGCATTCGACATTGGGAAGTTGCCCGTGCGTGGCTCGAGCGGCGCCTCGAGGTCCTGGTAAGCATGCGCGAACGCGGCATTCTGACGGCATCCGATGCCAACGCACCTGAGGAGCTTGCCCGCGACATCGAGCGCTGCGACACGACTCTGGAAGAGCTGCGCGCTTCGCAGCCTATCCGCAGTAGAAACGCGTCGGGACCTGACTGATCAGGACGTTGTTGCCCAAGAGAATGACGCGAGATCGATCCGCGCAGCAAAATAACGCTCGCCACCACGACCGGCCTTGAATGCCAACGCAGTCCAGCAAGGCATCGACCAACAGAGAACAAAAAAGAAGCCGCACTGCCCCACAGCCGGCCGTAGCACCCCACAGCGCGTCTGGCGTAGAGACCGATCCGCTCCGCCGCGCCGGCGGGACGTAGCATCCGCTTCCCCGTGTGACGGACGTCGCGACCTCGAAGCCTGGTGAGTTCCCGCGGGCAGTACGAACGAGTTGTGCGGGGCGCGCCGGGCGGGTAGCCTGTATGTTTTGACGCGAGGCCGAAGGATGCGTGGCCTGTCTCGGGTGCGGATCGGCACGCTGAGAGACCTGACGAATTCTGCGACGGCAAGGAGATAGGACTGATGGCGAAAATGCGTTGTGACGTTACCGATTTGAGCTTGGCCCCCGCCGGCAAGAAGAAGATCCTCTGGTCTGATCGCGACATGCCGGTTTTGGCGCTGATCCGCGAGCGCTTCGAAAAGCAGAAGCCGCTCAAGGGGTTGCGGATGGGCTGCTGCATGCACGTCACTTCGGAGACCGCCAATTTGATGCGAACGCTCAAGGCCGGCGGTGCCCAAGTGGCGCTGTGCGCGTCGAACCCGCTCAGCACGCAGGATGGGACCGCCGCCAGCATGGTCAAGGATTTCGGCGTTCCGGTTTTCGCGCGGCGCGGCGAGAGCGTGAAGGTCTTTTACGATCACCTCAACGCCGTCATTGACATCAGGCCGCAGGTGACGATGGACGACGGGGCCGACCTGGTCAACACGCTGCACACCAAGCGCAGCCGGGACGCGAAGAACATCATCGCGAGCATGGAGGAAACGACGACCGGCGTGATCCGCCTGCGCGCCATGCAGGCCAACGGGACGCTCAAGTTCCCGGTCATCGCCGTCAACGACGCCGACACCAAGCACCTGTTCGACAACCGCTACGGGACGGGTCAGAGCACGATCGACGGCATCGTCCGCGCGACCGATACGCTGCTGGCCGGGAGTCACTTTGTAATTGCCGGCTACGGCTGGTGTGGGCGTGGCGTGGCGATGCGGGCTCGCGGGGCTGGGGCACTGGTCACTATCACCGAAGTCAACCCGCTCAAGGCGCTCGAAGCGGTGATGGACGGCTTCGACGTGCGCCCGATGGCCGAGGCCGCCGTGTTCGGCGATGTGTTCATCACGGTCACCGGCGACAAGCACGTGCTGCGGGCCGAGCACTTCCGCAAGATGCGCGACGGGGCGATGGTCTGCAACAGCGGCCACTTTGACGTCGAGATCGATATCCCCGCGCTGGCGAAGCTCTCGAAGAAGGTCAACAAG
>CAZDTB010000278.1:0-6489 GCA_964508075.1 uncultured Planctomycetales bacterium | reverse complement strand
CGGCGCTGGGGTTTGTAGACATCTACTTCATGCGCTACTCGCTGGTGGCGGATCACTACCAGTACGTGTCGATCATCGCCATCATCGCGTTGGCCGTGTGCGCGGGCCGGGTGGTCCTCAAATGGCTTGGGCAGGCTCGGGTGTGGCCGACCCGGGCGGTTGCGGCAGCGCTCGTGCTGGTGCTGGGGCTGCTGACTTGGCAGCAGGGTTACGCCTACGAAAACGCGGAGACGCTGTGGCGTGACACGCTCCGTAAAAACCCCACGGCCTGGATGGCACACAGCAATCTTGGCAACATGTTGACCGCGCAAGGCGAGCTGGACGAAGCCATCGGCCACTATCGTCAGGCGCTACGGCTCAAGGCCGACAATGCCGAGGTGCACAACAATCTGGGCAACGCCCTGGCGCTGAAAGGCAGGCCCGACGAAGCGCTCGGCTGCTATCGTGAGGCGCTACGGCTCAAGCCGGATTACGCCGACGCCTACAACAACCTGGGCTTTGTCCTGGCATTGCAGGGTAAGCTTGAGCAGGCGATCGACCATTACCGCCGGGCTCTGGAGTTCTCGCCGGAGTATGTCAAGGCCCTCGTGAACCTCGGCCACGCGCTGAGCCAACAGGGCCTGCACGATGAAGCGATGTACCACTATGAGTTGGCCGCGCAGCTCGACCTCGACCATGACTCGCTGATCCCGCACCTCCGCGAGGCGCTGCGTTTGGTCTCCGATTCCCCCGAGTTGCACTGCGAGCTGGGCCGGCGGCTGGTCGCGACCGGCCGGCCGGACGAAGCCCTTCAGCACTTTCGGCAGGCGGCGCGTTTCCGGCCCAACTGGCCGCTGCCGCTGAAGGAGTTGGCCTGGACCCTGGCCACGCACCTGGATGCAAGCCTCTACCAGAAACAGGAGGCGATCCGCGTCGGCGAGCGGGCGGCCGAACTGACCCGGCGTCAAGACGCTGAGACTCTGGATGCCCTGGCGGCGGCGCAGGCGGCGGGAGGTCAGTTTGACCAGGCTGTGGCCACGGCTCAGGAGGCGCTCGCGCTGGTCCCGGCCTCCTCAACCGACGAATTCGTCGATGGCATTCGCAAGCGCCTCGGACTGTACCGGCAGGGGAAAGCCTATCGCGAACCGGTGTCATCACGAGACGAGCGTAATCCCTGACGCTTGACGGCTGCGAAACGGGTCGATTACAAGAGACGCGGGCGAGACCTCTTCTCGCGTGAGGCGTGAGGTGAACGATGGATTGGATAGTCTGCTTCGCGGTGACTGTCATGTTTTTGTTTCCAGCCGGCCCTGAGCCGGAGAATCCTTGGAAGGAGAAGGTTCCGTCCGCCGTCCAAAAGGCCGAGCGCATGGGCACGGTCGCGGCCTACCGCCAGGCGCTCGACGTCGCTTACCGGGCCGATGACTGGCAGGCCGCGCTCAAGCTGGCTCGGGCCGCCCGCGCCGAGTACCCCAACGATTCGACGCTGGTTGGCCGGATCACGCGAGCCCTGTGGCGGGCCGGACGGATCGAGGAAGCTGAACAGGTCGTCGAGACGATCGCCATAGACACAACCGACCGGGTGGCGTTGACGGCGCTGATCGAAGTCCAACTGGCACATGGTGATTGCGCGCAGGTCTCCCGGGCGGCGCGACGACTCGAGGAGCTTGGCCCGCAGTCGGCCCTCGAACATTACTATCTGCTCGCCGTCCGCCTTGAGGAAGATCGGCTGGAGGGTTTGCCGTCGCTGCTGCGTCGGGCGGCCGACTTGGTTGATCCGGCCAACGGGTACCCCGAGATCTACCTCGAAGAAATGCTGGACGGTTTGCCCGAGTTCTTCGCCGCGGTTGGACCGGAGCCGATCAACCAGATTGGGTGCTACGGATCGGCTGAGATGCCGATGATCCCGGTGATCCGACTGCCCTACTGCCTCGCCACCATCAATGGCCAGGGCCCCTATCGCCTGATCGTCGACACCGGCGGCAGCATCACGCTTTCGCTCGACGACGACATTGCCCGCGAGCTCAAGCTCAAATCGCTCGGGGCCGCCAGCATCCGCGGCATCTCCGGCAAACAGGACTCGCAACAAGCGCTCGTCAAGGAACTGCAAATCGGCGAGATCTCCTGCCGCCGAGTCATGACCCGCACGTTCGAAATGCCGGAGCTGATCACGGTGGCGGCCGACGGCATCATCGGGACGGGCGTCTTCAGCCGCGGGCGCATGAGGTTGGATTTCGAGTACGCCCGGTTGGTCGTTTCACCCTCGTCGGGTGAGGCCGCGCCTGGCAACCGCGCCGACGTGCGCATCGTCGGCGACGCCAAGCTGCTCGCCCCAATCAAGCTGGAGGGTCGCCCGGCGCTCGCCCTGCTGGACAGCGGGGCGGACATCGCGGCGATCTCCCCGACGGCGCTCGCAGAGCTCTTCCCCGACCGCGAGTTCACCAGGATTGCCGCCGCCGGCCTGGGTGTCGGCGAAGGCACGGCCGCGGACATCACACTCGCACCCGGCGTCAAGCTCGAATTCTGGGGCCGAACCTTCGACAACTACTCCGGCCTTGGCCTCGACGTGCTCGATACGCTGCTCAGCCCGATTCTCGGCGTCCAGACCCAGGTGCTCCTCGGCATGTCGGTCTTCCGCGACATGAACTCGTGGACGATCGACTACCCGCGCCGAGAGATGTGGGTCGATTGGATTGAGATAGGCGCTGACTAATCGACGCGACCTGAGGGGAGACAGGGGCGGTCCACACAATATTGCAGGTGCGCGCTCAAAAAAACCTGGCCGGGATCCACCGGGTGGAGAGTCAACGTTCAACAGAGGCTCAGGCACTGGTTCACTATTCTGCGATGGAGGACAGGTCATGCCGCGCGCAGCATCCCTTCGCCTCGCTCTCACCCTGCTGATCACCTGCGTAATTGCCACGAGCGCCGCTTACTCACAGCCGACCGGCTACGAGGGCTATCAGGTCGTCCGAATCGACATCGGCGATGAGGCCGAGCTTCAGAAGCTGCGCGACCTGCTGGCGATCCGGCCCGACTTTGAACTGTGGTCGGAAGCGCTCGGCATCGGTCCTATGGACGTGCGCGTTGCCCCCCAGGCAATACCGCTACTGGACGCCAGCGATCTGTGCTTCGAGGTCATCGTTCCTGATCTCCAAGAGCATATTAATGAACTCTACGGCGGCGGCCGCGGAGGTGGCTTTTTCGACTACCTGCGGACGTACGACGAGCACATCCAGTTCATGCAGGATCTGGCCGGCGCCTACCCGGAACTCACTGAAATGATCAATCTGGGGCTCTCCGTCCAGGGACGCCCGCTGTGGGCCCTGCGTATCACCGGCCCAGGCAACGACAAACCGGCGGTCATGTACAACGGCGCTCAGCACGGCAACGAACAGGCCGCCGCCTCCGTCGTCGCGTACGCGGCGCACCACCTGCTGACCAACTACGGCACCGACCCCGATGTCACTACGCTGGTAGACAATGTCGAATGGTTCCTGCTCCCGATCATGAATCCGGATGGGTACGTGATCTTCACCCGGCGCAACGCCCACAATGTCGACCTGAATCGCAATTGGGGCGGCCCGGGCAGCGGCGAGGATCCTACCGGCGGTCCCTATCCGTTTTCCGAGCCGGAGACGGCCGCGATGCGCGACTTCTTTCTCGCACACCCCAACGTCCGCGCCCATATCGACTTTCACGGCTACGTCGCCATGCTCTTATGGCCCTGGGGGCACACGCCGGAGCTCTGCCCGGATGACTGGACCTACCAAGCCGTGACCGAGCCGATGGCGGAGCTGATTTGGGCCGCGGGCGGAGGACACTATACCATCGGACCGTGCAACACCACGTTGTATCCCGTCAGTGGGGGATCCAACGACTACACCTACGGCGAGCTGGGTATGTGGGCGTTCACGTTTGAGCTCAGAAACGCTCTACTTCCCGACAATTGCGAACACTTCCTGCCGACGACGCTGTTTCTGTCGGAATGGATCAGCGACTGCAACGGCAACGGCGTCCCCGATGTAGATGACATCGCCCTGGGCACCAGCGTGGATTGCACCGGCAACGGGATTCCCGACGAATGCGAGCGTGACTGCAACGAGAACGGCGTCGCCGACAACTGCGACACCCTCGACGGTACCAGTGAGGACTGCACCGGCAACCTGATCCCCGACGAGTGCGAACCGGACTGCAACGAAAACGGTGTCGCCGACAGTTGCGACATCCTGGACGGCACCAGCGAGGACTGTAACAGCAATGGAATCCCCGACGAGTGCATGCATCTGGAAAGCGACTGCAACGAGAACGGCGTGCCGGACCAATGTGACATCGCCAACGGTACGAGCGAGGACTGCAACCACAATGGTGTCCCCGACGAATGCCTGCACATCGAAGCCGACTGTAACGAAAACGGCGTGCCCGACCGCTGTGACATCTCCTACGGCGTGAGCATGGACTGCCAGGGCAACTTCATCCCCGACGAATGCGAGGTCGCGGACGGTAGCAGCGAGGACTGCAACGCCGATGGCGTGCCGGACGAGTGTCAAGTCTACGGCGCTGGAATCAACATGGAGAGGACCCTGCTGCTCCTAAACCTCAACCAGGCCCAAATCACCGGTCTGATCCCCGACCGGTTCGATTTCTCCGAGGGCGAAACCGGAGACGAGATCGTCGACGGCGGCGAGAACATGTACGACGGCGGTAACCGCTTGACCACCGACCGGGCCACGCGCCTGCCGTACAGCGACGGCCTGATCCTGCCGGCTGAGACGCACTTCGGCCCGAACAGCCGGTACTTCACGGCGAAGTACCCGGGCCTGTTCGTGACGCTGGCCTGGGACATCAACGTGGACTGGTTTGCGATTCGCGGGGACCTGGGAGCTGACGGCCTGGGCGGTGTCGATGAGACGACGTTGCAGACCGTTTATCCGGACCCGCAAATACTGTTCACGATCTTCGTCAAACGCGTCTATGACGCCCTCACCCCCTCGGTCAACCACATCCTGATCGTGCCCAGCGACGGCAGCGACATCGTGCACCTGATCAGTGACGACACCAACCAGGACCGTGACCGTCTGAGCCAGCTAGGAGGCATTCCGCTGCTGATGTACGCCCTGGTCTCGCGACAAGACGGAGGATACCTCGAGGACGACGCCGTCCTGGCGATCGCCGATGAGCTGCTCAGCGATCTGGTTCTCGCCTGGGCCGACTGCAACGGCAACGGCATCCCCGACGATTGCGATATCGCCGACGGCCTGTGCCGTGACTTCAACGGCAACGGCGTCCCCGACGCGTGTGAATGCTGGGGCGATCTCAACGGCGACAACCAGATTGACCTCGCGGACCTCGCGAAGCTGCTCGAACACTACGGCCAGTCCGACAGCCCCGGCTACGACAACGGCGACCTGGATGGCGACGGCGACGTGGACATCGCGGATCTCGCTGCCCTGCTTGGGAGCTATGACATCACGTGCGAATAGCCGGATCGCCGAAAGATGTGGGGGGGGCAAATTGAGCACGACCACAGCCTGAAGTTCATTTCGCAACTGCGGTTCCTCGTGCTATACTACACTGTGTTAGGTTGGCCGATAGGTCCGTCGCAGCCACGCGAGCCGATCGGCCGGGGAACGCCGCTCGGGCGTGGGCGTACAACCCGGGCATCTCACTTCGTAACCCACGCCGGACGCTGAGCCCCGAGCGTGGCACCGCCAACCGCGGAGGTAACCGCCATGGGGCAAATCAGATCGTTCCACGTTGTTCTCGCACTGCTCGCCGCTTGCTGCAGCCTGACGTCAACGGCCTACGCCCAGCCGAGCGGATACGAGGGTTATCAGGTTGTCCGAATCGAGATCAGCGACGAAGCGGAACTCGATACGCTGCGCGATCTGCTGATGCTCCACCCGGATTTCGAGCTCTGGTCCGAAGCGCTCGGGATCGGGCCCATGGACGTGCGCGTCGCACCGCCTGCGGTGCCGCTGCTCGACGCCGCCGACCTGTGCTACGACGTCATCGTCGAAGACCTCCAAAAACACATCGACGAGCTGTACGGCGTGCCCGAAGGCCGCGGGGGTGATTTCTTCGATTACCTGCGCACGTACGACGAGCACGTCCAGTTCATGACCGACCTCGTCGCCGCCTACCCCGACCTCGCTGAGATGATCAACCTGGGCCTCTCGGTCGAAGGCCGGCCGCTCTGGGCCCTGCGCATCACCGGCCCGGGCGAGGACAAGCCCGGCGTCATGTACCACGGCGCCCAGCACGGCAACGAGCAGGCTGGCGCTTCGACCGTTGCCTACGCCGCACATCACATTCTCACGAACTACGACAGCGACCCCGATGTCGCGATTCTGGTCGACAATGTTGAATGGTTTCTGCTGCCGATCATGAATCCCGACGGCTACGAACGCTACCGGCGCTACAACGCCAACGGAGTGGATCTGAATCGCAACTGGGGTGGCCGCGGGAGCGGGGAGGCTCCGTCGGGGGGCCCCTACCCGTTCTCAGAGC
>CAZDTB010000277.1:0-6500 GCA_964508075.1 uncultured Planctomycetales bacterium | reverse complement strand
GGCCGCCGCGGCCACGGGACTCTTCGTGGAGTCCCTGCGCCGCCGAGTGCTGCTGCTGTTTGTAGCCGCCCTAGTTTGGTGCGGCTATGTCGCGGTTGTCGGCGGCGACATCTTTCCGGCGCGGCGACAGCTCGTGCCGACGGTGGTATGGGCAGCGCTGCTGTTCTCACTGCTAGTCAAGTGGCTCGGCGCTGAAAAACGGCCTTTCGCGGGCGCGGCGTGGGCGCTTGCCGCAGTCGTGCTTGGCTTGCTCGGATGGTTCCAATGGAAGGATCCGGAGAATCGGCGTGCCTCGCGCGAACGATGGGAATGGGACGGACAGGTTGTGGGCAATCTGTTGCGCTGCGCGTTCGGCGACGCTCAGCCGCTGCTGGCCTGCGACGCGGCCGGCTGCCTCCCGTACTTCTCGGGACTGCCGGCCATCGACATGCTCGGGGTGAACGACCGGCACATCGCTCGCACACGACCGCCGCGCTTCGGCACCGGACCTCTCAGCCACGAGTTGGGGGATGGCGAGTACGTGCTCGCTCGAAAGCCGGATCTGATCATCTTTGGCGTGCCGCGTGGCCAGGCGTCGGCCAAGTATCTCAGCGGCCGGCAGATGCAGGCCGATCCGGACTTTTTTCGCCTTTACCGACTCGTGTTCTTTGAGGGTCGTGATCCTTACCGGGTCGTTTCCAGTATTTGGGTGCGGGCCGACAGCGAAAAGATCGGCATCGAGCGAGAGTCCGCACGCGTCATCGCGCCTGCATACTTCCTCGCCACCTCCAGCCATACCACGGCGCAGCTTGATGAGACTGGGAGCCTGGTGGCTGTCATTCCGCAGGGACGTCACGCGTCGCTTGAAGGCCTCCAGCTTAACCCTGGCGCTTGGCGGCTGACCGTGGAAGCGGACGCGCGCGTAGCGATCGACGTAACCGGTTTCGGTCCGGAGACCGCTCGTGGCTTCGACGACGTCCGCTTCTCATTGGCGGGCGAACCATCGGCAACCATCAGCGTTCAGCTTGCGGCACCGCCCGATCGCGTGGTGCGCGTCCGGCAGCTGCTGTTCGAGCGGATTGATGGGTGAGCCACTGCATGCCGCGACCGCTCTCTTGGGTCCGATCTCCTCATTTCCCACAACAACGCTTGTACTTTTCGCCACTGCCGCATGGACAAGGATCGTTGCGACCCACTTTGTCGGGCGGCTTGGCATAGCCGGTGGGCATCGCATGAATTGCCGACGGCCGATTCTGCTCGCTCAGCCATGCTTCCGCCAACTCCCGCAGGCGGCTGTCCGCGTGGGAAAAGAACGCCTGGTAGGCGTCGCAGAAATAGCTCCGGTTCTCGCCGGATGAATGGCCCCAGCGCTCCTTGGGACACCCGCCGCGGCAGTGCGACAGCCAGCGGCACTGCTGGCAGGCGCGCGGCAGCTTCGCCTTTCTACGTCCAAAGCGAGCCTGCCGCGGCGAATTGAGCAGGTCCAACAGGTTCCCGTCGAGCACGTTACCGAGCTTCCACTGGTCCTCGACGAAGAAATCGCAGGCAAACACGTCGCCATTGTGCTCGACCACCACGTAGTTCCCGCATTCGGTGAAGAGCGTGCACTCCGGCGGTCGGCGTCCGACGTACGTCGCGAAGATCGAATCGAACCAGCGGACAAACGTGGTCGGCTCGCCGTCGCGAAAATCGTCCCGCCAGCAGTCGAACAGCTCGCACAGAAACGTGCCGAACTGCTCGGCTGAAACGGAAAACGGGGCAATCTGCGCCGGATCGTCCTGGTCGTGCTCCAGGCACGAAATGAACTGCATGTACGGCAGCCGGTTTTCCTTCAGAAAGCCGTAGATTTCGTGTGGAAAGCGAGCGGAATAGTCATTCAGCACAACCAGAGCGTTGACCTCGACGCCGCTGTCGAGCATCCGCTTCGACGCGTCGAGCACGCGCTGCCAGGTTGGCTGCCCGCCACGGGTGCGGCGGTAGTGATCATGCACGTGCTCGGGGCCGTCCAGCGACAGGCCGACGAGGAACTTGCTTTCGCGCAGCAGCCCGCACCAGTCGTCGTCGATCAGCAACCCGTTGGTCTGCAAGCCGTTGCCGACGATCTGCCCGTCGCGGCCGTACTTTTTCTCGAGCTCGATGGCCTGCCGGAAGAAGTCGACGCCCATCAGTGTCGGCTCACCCCCCTGCCAGCCGAACGAGACGTTTTGCGCCCCCTGGGTCATAACCTGGTGGACCATGGCCTCCAGCACTGGCGTGCTCATCCGGTGCACCGCAGCCTCCGGAAAGAACCGCTCCTTCTCAAGGTAGAAGCAGTACCGACACGCCATATTGCAGTCCGGCCCGGCGGGCTTCACCAGGACAGAGTCGAGCTGTTTGGTGTACTGCGGCATCGGGACGGCTTTCCAGGGCGCGTCGAAATCACCAGAAGATAATGTACAGCGCCACGGTCGCGGCGATCACCAGCGAGCCCCACACATACGAACTGCGTGGCGCGGTGACATCGAGGTTAGACCGTGGGTACTCGATGGGCTTGGTTCGCGGACTGCGTACTGTGATCACCGTCATCAGGATTATAAGAATGGCGAACACCAGCAGCATGTGGTGCAGATAGGGCCACGACAGGAACGTGAACACCGACGCGATCCAGCCGCCAACGATCTCGGTCGATGTGGAAGCATCCGTATGCTCGACGAAGCGTTGGATCTGCCATGCACCATCGTCGAGGACAACGCGCTTGAACCCGTAGGTGCCCTCCATGATCCATTTCGGCACGCGCACCAGCGCGTAGAGGATCGGCCCCAACACGAGCGCGATCTTGCCCGCGGCCGCCGGTGCGCGCTTCACGATCAGCCCGTACAGAAATGCAGCCAGTATCGCGGGCGAGATGAAGCCCCAAATCTCCTGAATATAGTGAAACACACCCTCGAACTTGCCCGGAAGGGGTGCAATCAGGCAGGCGAAGATCGCAATGACTGCCGTCGCCCAGCGTCCGACCGTCACCTGCCGCCTGGCGGTGGCGTTCTTGTTGAAGTACTTGCTGTAGATATCGATCGTGAAGATGGTCGAGGCCGAGTTGATGCCGGAGTTGAACGTACTCATCACCGCCCCGGCCAGCGCGGCGAGCATCACGCCGCGCAGAAACGGCGGCATGATCCGGGCGATCATATGCGGGTAAGCCTGCTCGCCGGCCTTGGCGATGTCTCCGCCGGCCTTCGCCAGCACCTCGTCGCCGAAGATCTGGTACGCCATGATGCCGGGCATGACGATGATGAACGGTATCAGCAGCTTGAAGACGCAGGCCAGGTAGATGCCCTTCTGCCCCTCCGCGAGGCTCTTGGCGCCGAGCGTGCGCTGCGTGATGAACTGGTTCAGCCCCCAGTAGAACATGTTGGGAATCCACATCCCGCCAACGAATACAGCGAGCCAGGGCAGGTCGGGATCGTTCCAAGGCAGGCAGGTATGTAGCTTGTCGGCATTGGTTTCGCGGAAGGTGCGCCAGCCTTCGAGGAGGCTCCCGCCGGCGACGCCGCCGTCGCTACCGAGCGTGCCGCCGCCGGTCAGCTTCAGACCGAAATAAAGCACGATCGCACCGCCCAGCAACAGCGCCCCACCTTGGAGCAGGTCAGACCACACCACCGCTCTCAGGCCACCATAAATCGTGTATGTGGCGGCGATGATGCCGACGGTCCAGATGCCGACGATCGTCGCCCAGAACACGGCCGCTTTCGGCTCCAGGTCGAACCTGTTGGCGAGCATCTCTGGAAAGCCAAAGACGCCGTTGAGGCCCTGCGCGCTGCTGTACAGCACGGTGGCGAGCAGTGCAACTACGTAGAGTACCATCAGGTAAGTCGCCATGATGGTGCGGGCGGTGCCGTCGTAGCGGTACTCGAGGAACTCGGGCATCGTGTAGATTCCGATCCTCAGGAACTTGGGCAGCAGCCACCATGAGACGATCACCAGCGAGATCGCCGCAATCCACTCCCAAGAGGCAACGGCCAACCCGATGCGGCCGAAGGCCTGTCCCGCCATGCCGACGAAGTGCTCGGTCGAGATGTTCGAGGCGATCAGCGAGAAGCCGATCAGCCCCCAGGTGAGTCGGCGGCCGGCCAGGAAGTAGTCTTCGGAGCTGTGTTCCTTTCGCGAGGCGTAGAGCGATACGCCAACGACCACCGCGATAAACCCCACGAACGTTATCAGGTCAAACAGCGTGAGTTCCAAGTCAGGACCTCCTCACGTCACGTCTGTGATGACGGCATCTTCCGCACGTGAACTCGCTCGACGGCGCCAGAAGCTACTCGATCTTGAGCGGCTTTTCGACTGTCCGGCGGGCGTAATCCTGGATTTGGCGCCGTCCAACGACATTGGTGCTTTGTTACGCATCGGTTGATGGGTGGCCCATGGCTTCAGCCGTGGGGGACACGAACTGGCCGGAGATTCGTGTCCCCCACCTCTGAAGAGGTGGGCCACCCACCGAAGAAGCGGACCCAGGCTGGGCGCGATCAGGGCCTCGAATCGGCGGAGCGCGGAGCCGCCTGCCGCAAGCGAACCGAGCGATTGCGATCGCGGTCAGCGTAGTGTTGCGAGCGTGTCTCACCCTCGGCCGTAACGTAGATGGCCCGACGATCGCCGACTACCGGACACTCGTATTCGCAGATGCCGCAGCCGATACACAGATCGATGTCGACGCGCGGCAGCCCGAGCGCGATCTGTTCGCCGGTGTGGAGCGTGCGTGTGACGCGCTCGGTGTAGATCGCCTTGGGGCTCGTGGGGCAGACCTCTTCGCAGACCACACAGGGGACATTCTTGCTGTGCGGCAGGCAACGCGCCGGATCGATGTGGGCGGTGCCGAGCCGAATGGGTCCCTGGCCTGCGAATTCGCCCAAGCCCAGTTTCTCTGCAACCGGCATACGCTGGATGGCTCCGGTCGGGCACACGTGTCCACAGGCCGTGCAGTGCAGCTGACAGTAACCCATACGGAAGTTCAGGACCGGGCTCCACAAGCCTTCTAAATCAGCTTCGAACCACGCCGGCTGGAGTACGTTCGTCGGACAGACGCGGACGCACTGGTCGCACTTGACGCAACGTTCCAGAAACTCGAGCTCTTCGACAGCGCCCGGCGGGCGAATCAGCTTGCTCGAAAAGTCACGCGTGCTTCGGCCCGTGATGCGCACGAATGGATAAAACAGCAGGCCGCTGACGCCGGCCAAGATGAGCTTTCGACGCGACGTGTCCGGGCCGGCTACCTCGTGTTCCTTCGGCGGAAACGCGGCGCAGCGCAGGGCGCCCTCGGGGCACTCCTCGATACAGTTGAAGCACACCAAGCACTCGGCTTTGCGAAGCTGAGCGTGCGGGTCGGAGGCGCCCTGGCAATTCAGCCGGCAACGATCGCAGCCGTTGCACTTTTCGGGGTCGCGCTCGATCCGCCACCATGCAAACCGGGCCAGAATTCCCAACAGCGCTCCCAGCGGACACAACACGCGACAGAAGAAGCGCGGGTAGATCAGGTTCATCGCCACCAGCCCGAACAGCAGGAATCCGATCAGCCACGCGCCCTGGTGAAAGCGGGTCTCGCCGAACAAGTCCGGGGCCGGCATGTTCAGCGCTGGCATCACGGCTCCGGTCATCGACCGATACAGCAGACAGATCGGATCGAGCAGACCGATTTGCAGCGTCCCGAACGCCGCCGCGACGAGCATCGCGATCAGGATGTAGTACTTGATGTGCTGCGCCCGGTGATAGCGGTTCGGGTGGCGGTGAGAGAATGGTGTAGCGGCCGGCGGCTCGCCGGCCGGCGCGGTTCGGAAGCCCCTCGCCGAGTCTACGGCCGGCGAGCCGCCGGCCGCTACATCCTGCCTGCGGCTGCGAAGCAGCCACCCCACGAACTGATGCAGCGTCCCGTATGGGCAAACCCAGCCACAGAAAAACCGCCCCAGGAACAGCGTCGGAATCAGGATCACGAGCGACCACAGCAACCCCTTGTAGACCGTGTGCGTCGTGATGGCGGTCGTGATCGAGATGAGCGGGTCGATCTCGAGGAACTTGCTGAGCCAGAAACGCAGGCCGGGCAGCCGGTCGAGGTTCGTAAACGTCGTGAGAAACACGAACGCCAGGAACAGGGCGAACATGGCGGTCTGAACGAGAACGCGGATCGTCGTGATCCGCGTCCAGTTTTGCCACGAGGCCCGAAAGCGGGTCGTTCGCAGAGCTGCCGTTCGTGGAGGTATAGCACTCATCTCGCTAGAGGCTTATCGTCGCGATGCGTCCCTGCCGATCGTACGCGCGCCAGTCACTCTCACCAAAGCGCGACCGGCCGGCGGCGACCTCGGCGCGAATCTTGTCGCGTGCCAGATCGAGGTATGTCAGCCGGGCCGGGTCGCGGCCGAGCAGGTTTTCGTAGCACCAAGCGTCGCAGGCGACCGGGTCGACCGCAGCAACCCCCGCGGGCCGGCCGCGCTGCCCGCCGGGTTGCACATGGGTAATGCGGCCCCCGGTCGGGCCGTATGACCGATGTGCAACCCGGC
>CAZDTB010000276.1:0-6514 GCA_964508075.1 uncultured Planctomycetales bacterium | reverse complement strand
GATGTTACCGGTGTCGTCATGGGTACCGTAGACGGCTTTCCCGCCGTCGACGCGGCCGGAGACCCCGTAACCGTCTTCGGAGGAGCCGCACACGCCGCTTTCGGGCACCCACTGGACGGCCCCGTTACTGAGCGTGATGGCACCGATGATACCCGCTTGTGTGCTGCCGAAGGGGACGGAGCCAAAGATACCCCAGTCGTTGATACTGTAGCCGCGCACACCGTAACCGTCAACGCTACGGCCGTACACGCCGCCACCGCCCCAGCCGAGGTAGCCGTAGTTGTCATCACCGGAGAAGCCGGCTACACCTTCACCACCTGCCGGTGTGTAACCAGAAACACCAACGCCATCGGGGCTGAGGCTTCGTCCGTAGACACCGATGCCCGTGCTGGTGCTGGGGTTGGTTACCTCGCCGTAAACACCGTAGCCGTTCATGGTGCGCCCGAACACGCCTTTGGTGGTGCTGGCGGAGTGCCCGTTGAAGCCATAAACACCTCGACCGAACGAGCTCGTCGAGACGCCCATGACGCCCTCGTTCTCGCCGGATGCAGCGATGTTCTGTCCAAACACGCCACTCCCGTTCGGGGAGGCGGTTTCACCCCACACGCCGTTGCCGGTGCCGCTGGTAGCGGTGTTTTGCGCCAGCACCGCAACCGGGTCCCCGGACGTGGTCACATGGAGGGGAACATTCGGGTCGGCCGTGCCGATCCCGACGTTGTCGGTGTTGTAGTAAATCTTGGTGCCGTTTTCGCTCCACAGGCACGTTCCGCCGCCGCCCGGACTATCAGCGGCAAAGAGCGCGTAAGGTGCCGGCGTGATCGGCTGGCGCGGCGAGAGCGTCTGCCAGCCGGCGTCGTAGACCTCGATCTCAAGCCAGCGCGGATCGCCGTTGAAGCCGCTCGATCCGAAGTTGGCCGAGTCGACTTGGACGGTGAACAGACCGTCGACGACATCGACGTTCGTCGCCGAGTAATCGGAGCCGAGCTGGCTCCCGCCCGACGCGGCATTCCAGAGGCTGAAGCGCATGCTGACCAGGTCGGTGACCGGTTCGCCCGCCTCCAGGAGCTGGCCCTGATAGCTGAAATGGGTGTCCATCTGGCCCAGCACGAATGCCGGCCCAGCACACAGCAGCCCGATGGCTGCGATCCAGAAAATGTGGTTTCTTCGCATGTCTGATCTCCCTGTTTCTCTTGAAGCGCTCCCCAAGTACTGGACGATTCGCCTGGACTAGGTCGCGCGCATCCGGCCAGCAACGTACGCTGTGCCTCCACATCAGACCACGAGAAAACGCCCAATCAGCCTCAGCAAAATCGCTTCCGATAAAGCCGTGTGATCCGGCAGCGTGCTGCCGGGGCCCAGCGGTGGTGAGCGTAACCGAAAGTGTGAGTAAGACTTATGCCACTTCATGCTATAATGGCCGATGGCGGGGGAACGAGGCACAGGTGGCGATGGCGACGCCGGAGCAAACCACGCAGCTGCTGCACGCGCTCGACGGGGACGATCCGTCGGTCGCCCCGCGACTGTTTGCGGTCGTCTACGATGAATTACGCGCCTTGGCGGGCAACTACTTCCAGCACCAGCGGCCCGACCACACCTTACAGCCCACCGCGCTGGTCAACGAAGCGTTCCTCAAGCTGGTCGATCAGACCCGTGTCGAATGGCGGAGCCGGGCGCATTTTCTGGCCGTCGCCGCCCGGGCGATGCGCCAGATCCTGATCGATCACGCCCGCGGCCGGGCCACCGCCAAGCGGGGCGGTGATCTGTTTCGCGTCACCATGGACGAAGCCGCCACGCCCCTCACCGATTATGACCCCGAATTGCTCGACCTCGACGACGCCCTCAAACGACTAGCGGCGATGGACGAGCGACAGAGCAGAATCGTCGAACTGCGGTTCTTCGGCGGCATGACCGTCGCGGAGGTCGCGCACGTCTTGAAGGTTTCCAAAACGACGGTGGAAGCCGACTGGCGTATGGCTCGCGCGTGGATTCGCCGCGAACTGGGCAACGGGACTTCGAGTTGACACCCGAGCGCTACCAGCAAATCAAGCGCGTTTTCGCCGAAGCATGCCGGCTGAAGCCCGAGCAGCAGGCGGCTTATCTCGATCAGGCCTGCGCCGACGATGACGACCTGCGCGCCGAAGTCGAAGGCCTGCTTCACCACGACGAGAAATCACTGCCGATCAGACCGCGCATCTCGGCCGCCGCGGCATTTGGCCTGGACCGGATGGACGCCGGTGCGGCCGTGGGGTCTTCCGCCCTGGCCGGGTTTCAGCCGGCCCCCGAGCAGGTTCCCGAGCGGATCGGGGATTTCCGGATTATCGGTAAGATCGGCCAGGGCGGCATGGGCGTGGTCTATGAGGCCGAGCAAGACCACCCGCGTCGCCGGATCGCCTTGAAGGTGATTCGCCCCGGCGTCGCCTCCGGGCAGGTCCTGCGGCGTTTCAAACTTGAAGCTCAGGTGCTCGGGCGCTTGCAGCACCCGGGGATTGCTTCGGTTTACGAGGCGGGGACGGCCCAGGTCGAGACCGCCGGGGGCCTTGCGGTCGAGCAGCCCTACTTCGCGATGGAGTTTGTCCGCGGCAAGCCGCTGAACGAGCACATCGAGGTAACGCCGCTCGGGACCCGGCAGCGTCTGGAGCTCTTCGCGAAGGTCTGCGATGCCATCCAGCACGCGCACCAGAAGGGGGTAATCCATCGCGACCTGAAACCGAGCAACATCCTGGTGGATGAAAGCGGACAGCCAAAGATCCTGGACTTCGGCGTGGCGCGTCTCACGGACGCCGACGTGCAGGTCACCACGCTGCAAACCGACGTGGGCCAGTTGATCGGAACGATTCCATATATGAGCCCGGAGCAGATCGCCGGTGATTCCCGAGAGCTCGACACCCGCTCGGATGTGTACGCGCTGGGGGTGGTGTGCTACCAGTTGCTGACCGGCCGCTTGCCGTACGATCTTCAGGGCAAGACGATTCCGGAGGCCGCGCGGGCGATCGCCGACGAGGAGCCGACGCCACTGAGCTCGGTCAAGCGGGTCTTCCGTGGCGACCTGGATACGATCGTCGCCAAGGCCTTGGAGAAGGACAAGAATCGCCGCTATCAGTCGGCCTCGGATCTCGCCGCCGACGTGCGGCGCTATCTCTCCGACCAGCCGATCTCCGCCCGCCCGGCGACGACCGTCTACCAGCTCCGCAAGTTTGCCCGTCGGAACAAGGCACTCGTGGGCGGCGTGCTGGTGGCGTTCGTGGCTTTGCTGATCGGCATCGTTGGCACGACTTCGCAGGCGATCCGGGCCACGCATGAACGGGACCGGGCGCAGGATGCCGAAACGCTCGCCCAGCAGCGATTCGAGCAGGCTGAGGACTCCCGCCGGCTGGCCGAGCAGAGCCGCTCCGAAGCGGTCGCCGCCCTGGCCAAAGCGACGACCGAGACGGCGCGGGCGACGAGCTTCCGCGATTTCCTGGTGCGGATGCTCGAGCAGATTAACCCGGATGTGGCCCTGGGTCGCGACGTCGCGTTGCTGCGCGCCGTGCTCGATGAGGCCGCCGATGACATCCAGACCGAGTTGGCGGAATACCCGGATGTGCAGGCCAGCATTCACCACGTGATCGGCACGGTCTACCGCAGCCTCAGCGTCTACGACCAGGCCGAGCAGCATTTGCAGGCCGCCTACAACCTCCGCGTGAAACACCTCGGCGAGAGCAACCCCGAAACGCTGGCTTCGCTCGGCGGCCTGGCAGAGGTGCAGTGGAATCAGGGGCGCCTCGACGACGCCGAGAGGTTATATGAGCAACTGATCGCAAGTTACCGCGAAACGCTCGGGGACACGCATCGCGACACGCTGGTCGCACGCTACAGCCTGGCCGGCGTCCTGAAGGACAGCGGCCGCGTGGACCAGGCCGAACAGGAACTGCGCGACATCGTCGAGGTGATGCAGATCCATCTCAGCGAGCAGGACGACGCACTCCTCGACGCCATGAACGGACTGGCCGTGCTCGCGCTCGAACGCGGGCGGCTGGCGGAAGCCGAGCAGCTCCTGCGCACGCTCGTGCAGCGCTGGACCGACAGCCAGGGCCCCCGACACCCCAAACGGCTGCGCGCCTTGAGAAACCTGGCGACGATCGTCAAGGAGCGCGGCGACCTAGCCCAGGCCGAGGAGCTGACGCGCGAAGCCCTGGAGCTTGGTCGGGAGGTCTTCGGCGAAGATCACCACGACACGATCCAGACGAAGATCAACCTGGCCAGTTTGCTGCGCGAACGGGGCCAGCTCGACGAAGCTGAGACCCTGGCACGCGAGGCGCTCGAACAGGCCAACCGCGTGCTCGGCTCGGAACATCCCGACACGCTCAAGGCGATCTCACACGTCGGTATCATCCTGCGCCTCGCGGGCAAGTTCGACCAGGCTCAGACCTACCTCGAAGACGCCGTCACGCTCTCCGAAAAGCTGCACGGTCCGCACGACCGGCGGACGCTCAACTCGCTTTCGAGCCTGGCGGGCCTGCTGTATGAGCAGCGCAAGCTCGTCGAGGCCGAGACCATCATGCGCCAAGTGGTGGACGGGCTGCGCGAGGTCCATGGCGAGGGCAGTTCGCAGACGGTGGCCGCAATGAACAATCTCGGTCTGTTGCTCGTCGAGCTCGGTAAGCTGGAGGAGGCGGAGGAAACGCTGCAAACCGTCATCAGACTCACCGACCAGGCCGCACCGCCCGGCCACTGGTTCCGCTGGGCCGTGCGCCTTTCCTATGGTGAGTGCCTGGTCAAGATGGAGCGCTTCGAGGAGGCCGAGCAACTGCTACTGGAGTGCTTTCAGAAACTATCAGACACGCTCGGTTCGGAGCACCATCGCACACGCGGGGCGGCGGAAAAGCTCGTCACCCTGTACGAGGCCTGGGGCCGGCCCGAAGAGGCGGCCAAGTACGCAGAGGCGGCGCCTGGCCAACCTTCGCCCGAGGCCGCTCCTCCGTCGAGCGAGGAGTGACAACCTTGGTGACGCCCATATCCCGGGCGCGCTCGTCGCGCGTGAATATCAGAATTGTTGCAGCGCGATGATCACCGGTTGGCCGGTGCCAGCCTGCGAGAACCTTCCGATCTGCTCCAGCGTTCGGCTTCGTGCAGAGGTGATCAGCCCGTCATACAGGAATGTGTTTACTCGTGCTCCGGTCAGGACGAGGAAGAAGCGCGCGCGCGGCCCGCAAATCGCCTTGATTTCCTGCTCGATCAGGCGCGCTTCCGCTCGCAGCTTGCCCGGATCCCTGAGCAGAGCGCGGTCGTCCTGATTGCCGAGGTGCTCGGCGGTGTCACGCGGGTACGAGAAGATCTCAACCGGCGCGCCGAATCGCCGCAGATAGTACTCCAACGGTGCTCGGGTAAGTGAGGTGCACAGTACGGCGTCGCCCGGGCGTGCCCGCCGCGCGATCTCGACCGCCATCGCACGGTCGCTGAAGACTGGATAGCTGCGATAGTGTTGCCTCAATCCGATGCCCGAGAACGCCAGCAATCCGGCCAGGACCAGGTATCTCAGAGCGACCGGCTTGATGAGCATGACGCCGACGGCGACCAGCAGCACAAACCCGGGGAACACCAACTGGTCGCAGCGTCCGGGCACGTAATTCGGCGTTAGCAGGCTCGAAGCCACGAGGGCGGCGATCGGCGGAATCCAGACGAACGATAGCAGCAGCCCCAGGTTGGCTCTCGGCGGCGCGTCGGCACGCGACCGACGGAAGACGCGCAGCATCCCTAGGCCGGCGAGCGCCGAGAAAATGATGGTCACCGCCTGCCCTCCCGCCCGCCAGCCAGGGAGAGCGACGTATGGCGGCTGCGGTCCGCCGGGCGCGAAGGACTCCAGCGTGCGCCACAGTGAGCCCCACAACCCGTAGTCACGCCAGAAGGGGAGGAACCAACGGTAGTGCGTCTCGTTCTGGAGCTGTGCCAGGAGAATCGGCAGCCACGGCAGATATGCGGTCAAGATGCATCCGGCACAAATCAGCCACGTTCCCGGCTTCTTGCGCAGCGCGCCCGACCACAACAGCACTACCGCGTGAGCCGGGAGCAGATAAAACCCGTAGTTGTGAAGGTAGAGCGCAGCGAGTGTTGCCAGGCCGTAGGCGACGACGAAACGTCGCCGATTGTCGAAGATCGCCCGCCACAACCAGTAGAACGACAGCAGCCCCAGGACCGGCAGCAGCGCATACATCCGCGCCTGCTGAGAGTAAAAGATCTGGATCGGCGAGGCCGCCACCAGAAGCGCGGCGATCACCCCGGTTTCAAGTGAGAGCAGCCGCCGACCGACCACGAAGACACACGCAACCAGGACCAGGCCGGCGACAACCGATATCAACCGCAAGGCTGCTTCGCTGTCGCCGACGATTCCCATCCACCCGTGCAGAATGATGTAGTACAGCGGCGGGCTGGAGTCGAGCCTCAGGCGCCCAAAGAGTTCCGGCAGACTCTCTTGCGCCATGAGCACGCTGTTAGCTTCGTCAACCCACAGGTCCCGCCCGCCAAGGTCGTATACCCG
>CAZDTB010000275.1:0-6586 GCA_964508075.1 uncultured Planctomycetales bacterium | reverse complement strand
GAACTGACTGTACCCGTACGTGCCCCGATGCACACCGTCGACCGTGACGCTTACGGTATCGAGATCGGGGTCGATCACGAGCCTCAAGGGAACAAAGTCCATCGAGAGGCCCGGTACCACAACTAGGCGTACGGACGTGGATTCGTCGGTTCTCTTGTAGACGGTCAGCATCTGCGTAGCGTCCGTCTGCAATTGCAGGCACGCGAGGATCGGAGCGTAGGTTCCGCCGGACCAATCGGCGTTGATCCGGAGCACGGCTCCGTCGCCGCCGATGCTGGTGTTGCGGAAGCGTACGTCCACGGTGGTCAGCCCGACAAAATCATTATCCGGCGCTGTTTCCAGCTTCGAGTCCGCCTGCCAGACCCCGCCGATGAGGGACGCTGGCGTGAACGTGCCCGTGCCGTCGACCCAGTCGTCGTTCCCGTCGCCGTTATGATCCAGCCTTGGGTCGCGGTCGAAATCGGCCTCCCACCAACCCGAGAGCAGCTCGGGGCAGTTGAGCGTCTGCGTGGTGGTGACGACGCGCGAACCCGGTTCGTCACGAGTCCGCAGGATGATGTTGACACGCGTCACATACGAGCGCGTGGCCGTCTGCGTCGGGCCGGGTGTGCTGACCGTACCGTAAACGTAGTAAAACAGGCCCTCAGGCGCACGCGGTTCCCAGCTCGCGCCCTGGTCGCTCGATCTGAAGTAATCCGAGGCGAAATCATCCTCGTACACGATCCTGGCCGACGGGCCACCAACGCCACTGTGCGCAAAAACCAGACCGAGCCCCCTGCCCGGAGCAACCCCCGGCGCACCAGAAAATGCGATCTGCTTCCACTGAAAGGTGAACGGCAACGAGTTCTCGTACATCTCGACCTGCGCTAGAATCCCCTCGCTCGGAACCCCATCCGCTCCAGCCGTACGCAGTTGAACGTATGTCAGCTCATTGTTGCTGTTCTCCCTTTTTGCCACGAAGAGAACCCGTGTGACCCGCCAGATCACGGTGTCGGCGGGAAGCGAACCGGGCTTGAAGTACTGGGCGCGCCACTTGTCGTCGTCGACGGTGTGATCCTCGGGATCATACCACGCGTCGTACGAGCAGAGCTCCTCTTCCGCCCCTTCCACCGGGACGCCGGGGTACTCTTCCGTCACCGTCTCCAGCTCATAGCCCAGGTCGAATTCCTGCACGCTCTCGGAGATCTCTACCACCGTGCCGCCGTTGTACTGGCGCGTGAGCGGGTCGCCGGCGGTGCCCGACCAGGCGTAACGTATTCTCTCCGGCAGCCCGTCGCTGTCCCGGTCGGGAACGGTGAACTCGACACTCCTCACGGTCCGCTCGCGAATCCACAAGGCCAAACGCAGCTCCTCGGCGATCTGGTCAGCCAGTTCGGCAGCCTTGACCACCACGTGGCTTGGGCTGTCGTCGCTCGGCAGGGCATGGCTGGCGATGATGATGGCCGACGCGAGACCGGTCATCAGAATGCTCATGATCGCCAAGCTCAGCACCAGCTCGACCAGCGTGAAACCCCGCGAGCCGGGTGGCACGGCCGTGTCGGCCGTGAAACAGCCGGGACGAATCCGAACGCGCACCGAGCGATCGGCACCATGCTTTCTCATGGGAGGTACGCCTCCCCCGTGTCCGGATCGACATTGACCGTTCTTTTCCGGTCCCCAACCGCCACCACGACCACGCCACCGAAGTCGGGCATCCCATACGCGTCGAAAATGACCTTCGTGTTACCGGAGAAGTTTGCCGACAGCAGCTCGGCCTGGTACGGGTCGTCGTTCAAGTCGACCTCGTAATCGACCGCCGGGCGGTCCGGATCGGGCATGCCCGGCAGTACGTAGCTGTCGGCCGAGACATCAAAGGAGACTGTCTGGCTGGTGCTGCTCTGGTAGGCGTGCCGCCGCGCCAGGTTCAGGTCGGCGGCCACACGCCGCGCGGCGGCATCGACCCTTTGGCGCACCGCCGACCCGGCGAAGCGCGGGACCGCAACGGCAGCCAGCAGCCCGACGATGAACAGCACGACCACCAGTTCGATCAGAGTGAACGCCGGTTGGCGATGAAATGCCCTCATGGTGGGGCGCTCCGAAGCTCAAGCCCACGGCAGGCGCAGGCAGGTCCTGCGCGAAGCGCAGACAAACCTGCTCGTCAGCTTGGTATCGTCGCGCGCGGTCCAACACTTAGTCTGCGACGGCTCGTGGCGCGGAGCGCTCGTTTTATCGGCCGCAAGGTAGCGTGACGGCAGCGGCTTGCGCGGCACCGGGTCGGAGACGGGTTTCGACACGCTAAGAGCTTGCGGCATACGGAATTAGTCCGCGGTCGCGCCGCGCACATTTCTTGAAGTCGTCTCGAATCCGAGACCGATTAGCGGTCATAGTGATCCCCGCGACGCGCGGCAGCGGCCCATCAGCGACGGGCGTTGCCACCGGACGTGGACGAGCTGTGGCGCAGACGAACCGAGCCCAACATTACGATGCAAACTGCAACATCTCGGCCCACCCCGGCGGCTAAGAGACAGCCCTACATACTGCTCCTTCAATTGCGCGGGCTCGGCACGGCCGTTCTGGCAGGAGTGCTGCTGGCTTGGGCCGCGGCGAGCCCGGCGTCGGGCGATCCACCCCCCAAGCAATCGCCCGGAGAGCAGCGCGTCGCCGAACTGCTCACGCGGGTTCTACCGGGCATGAAATCCGCGCCGAAGGCCGAGGGCGACGCCAAGGAACCCGACAATCCCCCGGCAACCGAGCCGCTGGACTCTTGCTCAGTCACGCTGACGGACGCCGGTCTGCTCGAAGTCCACGTGCGCGACACGGAGATCACCACTGTCCTTGAGATGCTCAGCTATCAGGCCCGCTCGAACATCGTCGCGACCAGGTCCATAAAGGGCACTATCTCGGCGAACCTCTACGGCCTCACGCTCCCGGAGACGCTCGACGCGATCCTGACGCCCAACCAGTACGCGTGCCGGCGTGCAAACAACACGATCTTCGTCGGCACGCCCCAGGAGATCGCCGCCCAACTGCCGCCCCCCGTGACGCGCGTTTTCAAGCTGCGCTACATCAGCAAGATGGAAGCGCTCAACGCCGTGACCGCACTGCTCGGCCCCAACGGGCAGGCAGTAGCCGGCGGCGAAGACACGGAAGAATCTTCTTCGGGACCGGCCGACGAATACGACGCCACCGAGGCCAGCATCGATTACATAATCGTCACCGACACGCCCCCATACCTTACCGCGATCGAAGCGTTGCTCCGCGACATTGACGTGCGGCCCAAGCAGGTGCTGATCGAAGCGACGATCCTGCGGGCCACGCTCAACGAGGACAACGAGTTCGGGATCGACTTCACGCTGCTGGGCGGGGTGGACTTTCAGGACGTCTCCAGCACGAGCCGCGCCTCGGCCGACCTCACCACCGGCGCGACCCCGCCCGTCAATCTCGAACACACAACTTTCAACGTCAACACCGACCTGATCGGGAACATGCCGAGCGGCGGGTTCACGTTCGGGATCATCAAGAACAGCGTGGCGACCTTCGTCCGCGCGCTCGAGGAGGTCACCGATGTGGTGGTGGTCGCCAATCCGAAGATCATCGCGCTCAACAAACAGAAAGGCGAGGTAATCATCGGGCGGCGCGACGGTTACCTGACGACCACCGTCACCGAGACTGCCGCCATCCAAACCGTCGAATTCCTCGAGACCGGCACGCAGATCCGCTTCCGACCCGTCATCAACGCCGACGGCACCGTGCGGCTGGTGGTACACCCGAAAGACAGCAATGGCGGGCTGTCCGCGGCAAACCTGCCGTTCGAAGAGACGACCGAAGCGAAGGCGTCGATCCTGGTGGACGACGGGCGAACGGTCTTGATCGGGGGACTGTTTCGCGAACGGACCGTCAGCTCCAAGGGGCAAGTGCCCATCCTCGGAGACATCCCCGGCGCGGGCCTGCTCTTTCAGCACAGCAGCGACGCCACCGTGCGCGAAGAGGTCATCATTCTGCTGACGGTGCACGTCCTCAAGGACACCGACGAGGAATACCAGCGCTACGCCGCCCTGCTCGACGACGTCGAGCGCATCCGCATCGGCAGTCGCAAGGGCCTGCTCGGCAGCGGACGCGAGCGGCTCGCGCAGGCCTTCTACCAGGAGGCCATTCGTCAATCCGAGCAAGGCCGCACCGGCCGGGCCCTGCTCAACGTCCGCATGGCGCTGCACAACTACCCGACTCACCTGGCGGCGAACAAGCTGAGAGAGCGGCTGCTGGGCCGCCGGCTGTGGGACAACGAGGGCACGCGAACCCGGCTGTTCCTACTCGACCTGATCAGCCAGGAACAGACGTCGTTGGAACAAGTAGACAGTTCGGGACTGTTTGGCCGCCCGCCGCTCGACTTGCAGGTGCAGCGCGATGTGACCCCCGCGGCCGAAACGGAGGCGGGGCCGGAGGAGACGCCATGAACCGTCGCCGGGCAAGCATCGGCATGCTCGCGTTGTCGGCCCTGTGGTCATTCGCGCCGGGCTGCACGAGCTCGCAGAGTCGTGCGCGACAGGAATCGGCGCAGCGCTGGAACCGTGTGCGGGCGCAGTTCAAGGTGAAGCTGGCGTCGGACCACTTGAGCGCTGGTCACGTCGAGGATGCCGCCACCGAGCTTGCCGCCGCCGCCCAGCTCGACCCAGCCAATCCGGAATTACTGACACTGCAAGCGCGGGTGTGCCTGGCGCGGGGGGAGCTGCTGCGGGCGGAGCGGCTGCTCGAAGACGTCCGGGCCGAGGGCGAACCGCGCGGGGAAGTCGAGTACCTGCTGGGGATCATCCAGGAGCAGCGCTTGCACCGGCTGTCCGCCCTCGAGCATTACGTCCGCGCCGCCGACGCCAACTCGCAGGAGGTGGCGTACGTCGTCGCGATCGTGCAGGTCATGCTGCAACTCGGTCAGACCGAGGAGGCGCTCGCCTTGCTCGAATCACATGAACCGCAGTTCGGCTGGACCGGTGCTTACCACGCCGCCTTGGCTGAGTGCTGTGAGCAGCTCGATGACTGGGCAGGAGCGGCGTCCGCCTGGCGCAAGGTGGCCGACGCCCACGACGACCCGGGAATCCGCGAGCGGCTGGCGACCGCCCTGTACCGCGCGGGGGACGAGTCTGAAGCGATCGGACACTTCGAGGGGCTGCTTGAGGAAGCCGACACGCAGCCACAGGCCGCCCTGCGCCTGGCCCTGGCCGATTGCCTGCTCGAAGCAGGCCAGCCGGCGGCGGCCCACGAACATCTCAGCCTCGTGTTGCGGGAAGACCCGCGCAACGTGGCGGCGTTGCAGCTCGTCGCGCGCGTGTTTGCCCAGCAGGGACAGTTTCTACGCGCTCACCACACCGCCGAGCGGGCCCTGCAGCTCGACCAGGACGAGGTGCGCTCGCTCGAACTGGCCGCAACGCTGGCACTGCGGGCCGGCAACCGAGAGCGGGCTCTGGCGCTGGCCGAGCGCCTCGCGCGAATTGCCCCCGGTTCGGACAACCCCATCGCCGGCGGGATCCTGACGCAACTCTCCGGCGCGACTCCCGCCGTCGACTAGTGCTCTGTCACGCCTCAGTTTGCGGATAGCGTCGGGCCCCGGGGGACAAACACTTGGCGCTGCGGCAATCACTCGATCAACGACCGCCCGGTCATCTCTTTCGGCACGTCCAGGCCCATCATCGTCAAGATGGTGGGGGCGATGTCCGCCAGGCGACCGCCCGCGCGGAGCTTGACGCCCCTGAACGCATCGCCGAAGACGTAGAGCGGCACGTCGTAGGTGGTGTGCGCGGTATGCGGACCCCCGGTCTGCGGGTCGATCATCTGTTCGAGGTTACCATGGTCGGCGGTGATGATGCCGCAGCCGCCGGCGGTCTTGATCGCTGCCACCACCTTGCCGACGCACTCGTCCACCGTCCGGCAGGCCTTGACCGCCGCCGCGATCAAACCGGTGTGGCCGATCATGTCCGGATTGGCATAGTTCAAGACGATGAAGTCGTCCATGCCGGTCGCGATCCGCGCCAGCATGATCTCCGTGACCTCGTGGGCCGACATCTCCGGCTGCTGGTCGTAGGTGCTGACCTGTGGCGACGCGACGAGCTGCCGCTGCTCACCGGGAAACGGCTCTTCGCGGTAGTCGTTGAAGAAGAACGTTACGTGCGCGTATTTCTCGGTCTCGGCGCAGCGGAATTGCCGCAGGCCGAGATCGCCCAGGTACTGTCCCAAGATGTTTTCCAGGCCGGGCGGCTTGGGGAACGCGACCTTGATCGGCAGACCCGACTCGTACTCGGTCATCCCGACGAAGAACAGGTCGCGTTTCTTCCCGCGCTCGAAGCCCATGACGCGGTCTTCGCCCGCCTTGCTCCTGGCCCGAAAGGGAAACTCGTCGTACATGAACGCCCGGATGAGCTGACGCGGACGGTCGCCCCGGAAATTGAAGTAGATCACCGCGTCGCCATCCTCGATCATCGCGACCGGCGTGCGGCCGTCCTCGCTGATCACGGTGGGCTCCACGAACTCGTCACCGTACATGTTCGGTTGGCGTGGATTTTCGTAGTAGCGCTGCAGGGCGGCGACGGCATTGTCGGCGGCGGCGGCATCGCCGAGG
>CAZDTB010000274.1:0-6596 GCA_964508075.1 uncultured Planctomycetales bacterium | reverse complement strand
GCTCATCGACTGCTCCTGGTAGGGGTCGAAGGCCGGCTCCTGCAGTCCCGGCTGCCGAAGCTCCGGACACAGATTCTCTTGACGAACTCGGCGATGCCGACCTCGCGTCCATGCTCGACGAAGAATTGACGCGGGTTCTCAACCCGACGACTGGACGGGACAGTGCCGACTGACCCAAAACAATCCGAGAACCGCGAACGGCTGAAAAGCGCCGTGCTTGCGATCAAGACCCTGCAGGCGGCGCAACGGACCGGCTCGGCATCCGCAGCTACGGCGCGTTCATTCTGGGGCTGCCGGGGGAAACCCGCGAGACGATCGAGCAGACGATTCGGTTCGCCTGCTCGCTGCCGCTGACGATGGCGGGCTTCTCGATCCTGACGCCGTATCCGGGCACGAAGGTCTTCGAGGACAACTACGCTGGTGCGGATCAGGAGCAGATCGACTATCGTAGCTTCATCGCGTCGACCGGCATGCACGTGGTCGAAGGCTACACGGGGTTGGACGGCCTGGACGTGCACGAGCTGCCGAAGCTCGTCGCGGCGGCGCAGCGTCGGTTTTACATGCGGCCGCGGCAGGTTCTGCGGATGGTTCGGGCTGCGACACCCGCGATGTTTGCGGGTTATCTGAAGGGGTCCGTCGCATTGCTCAGCAAGGAGCTCTGCCTCCGGCGAGAGCGCCGTCGTCACGTCGATGCGCAACAATGGCCAGGCGGCGCGCGGGATCGTGTTCCGTGTGAAGAAGAAAGCCCGACTGTGGGGGTAACCCTGTGATTGCGCCGATGGACGAACTGAGAGCAGGTGGAGATACCGGAAGCGCGCGATGTTCGTGAGCTCACATCAGGCCGAGATCAGTGTCATCACCCCGATGTACAACGAAGCGGGGCGGATCCGGGAGAATATCGGACGCATCCTGGCGGCGCTCGAGAGCCTGGGAGTACCCTGGGAGTACATCCTCGTCGATGATGGCTCAACCGATGGCTCGCTCGAACAGGCCAGCGCGGCGATCGGTACCCACCCGTGTTGCCAGATCATCCATTACCCGGTGAACCGGGGACGGGGCTATGCGCTGCGCCAGGGCTTCGCAGCGGCGCGCGGCAAGTACGTGATCACCACCGAGTCGGATCTGTCCTGGGGCGAAGGGATCATCCGAGCCCTGTATGACCGGCTCGTGCTCGACGGGTGCGACATTGTTGTCGCGAGCGTTTACCTGCCGGGCGGGGGGCTCGAGAACGTTCCGCTCTCACGTCGCCTGCTCAGCTCTGCCGGCAACACGATCATGCGCTGGTGCTTCGGCGGGAAGCTGACGATGCTCTCGGGCATGACGCGTGGTTATCGTCGTGAGGCGATCAAGTCGCTGCACCTCGAGACCGACCGCAAGGAGATCCACCTCGAGATCATCGCCAAGGCTCAAGCCCTCGGCCTGCGCATTGTTGAGATCCCCGCCAAGATCCGCTGGCAGGATCCCGGTGCCGGACAGAAGCGGAGCGGCGTCGGCGGGATGGTGAGGTTCATCGTGCCCCACCTGGTCAGCTCGTACAACCTTGGCGCCGCAAAACTGCTGATGTGGGGGACCGCCACGCTCTTCTTGCTCGGGACCGGCCTGGCGGGGTTCGGCGTGCTCAATAAGCTCTTCTCGATCACGCCGGCAAGCATGCCCCTGCCGAACATCGTCACCTACGGTCTTGCGCTCATGCTCATGGCGGGGATGTGTGCCTTGTTCGGCGGCGTTAGCCTGCAACTGGCCAATCTGCACCGCAGCATCACCCACATCCAGTCGCAACTGGAGCAGCTTCAACAGACTGGCACGGGCAGCACCCGGCAGTCGCTGAGCTCACGCGAAAGCGGGGGGCGGGGATCTCAAACGCCGTTTGACGCCGTGCGTGAACCGGCCAGCAGTGCCGTATCAGCCCAGGATTCGTGAGTTCCTCGGCTGCCGTGCCGCGCGTCCAGCCTCCTCTCGAAAAGCGGCGAGCGTATCTCGCAAGCTGTCAACCAGCGCGTGCCGGGCCACCCAGCCCGTGAGCTGATGCATCTTGGTGCAGTCGCCACAACTGTGCTGAACGTCCCCCTCATGAAAGCGTTCGATGCGTGACTCGGCCGTGTAGGGCTTTTCAGCGATGCCGATGAGTGTGTCGACGAGTTCGCCGACTGCTCTGGTTTCGCCGCTGCAAACGTTGTAGATCTCGCCTGAGCTTCCCGCTTGCGAGATTTGCCAATACGCGGCGACGGCGTCGCGGACGTCCACAAAGTCGCGGGCGCCGGCCAAGTTGCCGAGACGGATGACGCGGTCGGCGGGTTCCCGTGCGATCTGCGAGCAAATCTCACCGATCACGGTCTGTGATGGCATTCCCGGGCCGAACAGGTTGAACGGACGGGCAATGATGATCGGGAGCGCGAATTCTGCGCAATACCGCTGGCAGAGCAGTGTCTGCGCCAGTTTCGTGCGGCCATAAACGGTCGCAGGGTTACACCGGTGATCCTCGTTGATCCTGGGCGCGTCTGTGGAGCCGTATTCGGCGGCTGAGCCGATCACGAGCACGCGCGGGCTGATCTTTGCTGAACGGACCGCTTCAAGCAGATTGAATGTGCCGCCGACGTTAGTGCTCCACATCTCCGCATCGGTTGCAGGGGGCATGCGTCCGGCAAGGTGGATGATCGTGTCGGGGCGACACGCGGCCAACGCAGACGTGATCGTCTCGATATCGTTCATATCGCCAACGAGCTGTCGCTCAACTCGTGCATCTGCCGACTCGCACAGGTCGAAGCCGATGATCCGAATGGGCTCGGCTTGGGAGTGCAGATAGTGGACGAGATGTCGGCCGGTGAAGCCCCTGTTGCCAGTAACGAGCACGGTGTCCTGATCCGGTTCTCGGTGCATCGTGCTCGTCCCAGACATCAGCGCTCGTCCGGCAGAAAGACGGATCGGTCGCGCTCAAACTGCTCCTGCGCCCGGGCGTAATCGTCCGGCCGGCCTATGTCCAGCCAGTGACAATCGCTGCGGTAGCACGCGACGCGGCCGCCTTGCTCCTGGATCCGCGCCACCAGCTCGGGAATGTCGAGCCGCTCGTTCGGCGTGATCAGGTCGAGCACCCAGCGCTTGAAGACGTAGACCCCCATGCTGACGTTGAAGTGGTGGACCGGTTTCTCGCGATATTCCCGCAGCAGGTCGTCCGGGCCGACGTCCATGACGCCGAAGTCAATCTGCACTTCGCGCGGGTGCACGGCGATGGTCGCGTCGGCACCGCTGGCGCGCTGGTTGTCGAGCAGGGCGGTCAGATCGAGCGTGGTCAGCAGGTCGCCGTTCATCACCACGAACGGGTCGCCGAGGTTTTCGACGTTGCGGATCGGGCCGGCGGTGCCGAGCGGCTTGTCTTCGCGCGTGTAGTGCAGCCTGACGCCGAAGCGCTCCCCGTCGCCGAAGAATGCCATGATCAGCTCGGCCAGGTGGCCGGTGCAGACCGCGAGGTTGGTCATGCCGTGCATGCGCAGCCGTCGGAGCAGGATCTCGAGCACGGGCACGTCGCCGAGCGGCACCAGCGGCTTGGGCAAAACGGCGGTATACGGCCCGAGCCGGGCGCCACGCCCGCCCGCTAGCAGGATGGCGTCGACGCCGTCGGTTGTGCTCGTCGATCGCGCGCCTGGTTCAGACATTGTAAATCTCGGCCTTGTACTGCTCGGGATGGGCGCGAATGTACTCGATCACACGCTCGAGCCCCGTGGTGAAATCGACCTGCGGCGTCCAACCGGTCAGGCGTTTGACCTTGCTGTTGTCGCTGATGAGACGCAGGACTTCGCTGGCTTCGGGGCGAACCCGCCCCTCGTCGGTCCTCACGCGGACATCGCGGTTAATGAGCTCGAGCACCTTCGCAACCACGTCGCCGATGCTCACGCCTTCGCCGGTGCCAAGATTGACCACCTCACCGACGGCCTGATCGCAGGCGGCGGCGGCGACGAAGCCGGCCGCGGTATCTTCCACGTAGGTGAAGTCGCGAACGGGGTCGAGGCTGCCGAGCTGGATTTCGTCGCGCGTCAGGGCCTGGCAAATGATCGTCGGGATGACCGCCCGGGCACTCTGGCGTGGACCAAAGGTGTTGAACGGTCGCACCGTGACGACCGGCAGCTCGTAGCTGCAATGAAAGCTCTCGGCGAGCTTGTCGGCCGCGATCTTGCTGGCCGAGTAGGGCGACTGACCGACCAGCGGGTGCTGCTCGTCGATCGGGACGTACTGGGCCGTGCCATAGACTTCGCTGGTGCTGGTGTGCACCAGACGGGTGACGCCATGATCGCGGCAGGCCTGCAGCACGTTCAGCGTGCCGGTGACGTTGGTGGCGACGTAGGTAGCGGGGGCGATGTACGAGTACGGAATCGCGATCAGGCTGGCCAGGTGAAAGACCAAGTCCTGACCCGCGACCGCATTGTTGACCGAGAACGGATCGGCGATGTCGCCCGCCACCACCTCGATCGCATCCTGGATGTCCCGGTCGAGGCGCTCGAGATTGTGCCGATAGTTGGCGGCGTTGTAATGAACAAAGGCCCGCACGGTGTGGCCGTCACGAACCAGGCGCTCGACCAGATGGCTGCCGATGAAGCCGGCCGCTCCCGTCACCAGTGTACGTGTTCCATTCGGCATCAATTCACCGTGCTGGCGTTTTCGACGAGCATGCGAACACCCAGATTCCGGTCGGCAATCTCAACATAGTCCCCCCCGCGTCGCAAGCCCGCCCCGAGGCGTCGCGAACCGGCCGGTGCGTGACGCTCTTGCTTTCTCACCGAATGGCTCCGATCCAGCAATTCATCCACTGCTTTCCTTCGCCCCTCCGGGGCTTATGAGTCGCAGGACGCCATATTCCGGGGGCTCACGCCCCCGGCTACTGACCGTCGCCCCTCCGGGGCTACCACGCTCTTGACCGTTGACTCTGAGCTTTCCGGTGACTCTGAGTTCCTCGGATCTGGGAAGCGCCATTCGGCCAGGTTCTCCGGCCGTTCGACAACGGGCAGGAGATCGTGTTCCGAGATTCCGAGCAGCGCGGCGAAGCGTTTGCGGAAGACGTTCATGCTCAGCTCCTCGTCAAGCGCCGCCTCGATTGCGGCGCCGGCACGACGGCAAAACGCGCTGTCCGTCGCGATGCGCTCGAGAGCGGCGATGATTTCGCCCTCATTCAATGAATGAGCGCAAACGGCGACCGGGTAACGCTCGAAAAACCGTGGCGGCGACGACTCGGCGGGGCCGTGGAAAAAAACCGGGCGGCCCGACGCCAAATACGGCGACAGCTTGCTGGGAAAGCAGAGCCGGACCGCCGCGCGGTGCGCTTCGTCAAACCAGTAGGGCAGATAGTTGACGTCCGACTCCGACAGTAACCGGATTGCTTCCGCCGTTGGCCGCCAACCCAGCCATTCGATGTTCGCCCCGCCGGAGACAATGCCCTCCATTTTCGTTGTCAGGGCTCGTACGACCACCGCACGGCCACCGATGCGCCAGTCGACCCGCCCGAGCGCAGACAGCAATGCCTGCCATTCCCGCACCGCGTACATCGTGCCCGAGAAGCCGATTACGAAGTGGCCGTTGTCGCTCGGCTGCGTTGCGATAGGTACTCGATCTTCCGGCTTGACGCCCTGACGCATGATGATGGTGTCGACGCCGTAGCGTGCGCAGTACTCGTCGCGCATCGCCTCGCTCATGACGGCGCAGCGCTGCGCGATGCTCAGAGCGTGGTCGAAATCACGCTGGGCGACGTTTCGGCTCAGCCGGTCGAGCCGGTGCCCATGGCAGACGCTCTCGGGCGGGTCCCAGACCGTGCAGACCATCGGCACGTCGAGTTGCCTGCTGACCTCGGTCGCGATGTGGTAGATGGACGGGCGGTTGAGAACGGCCCACAGCAGCTCAGCTTGCTGACGCCGCGCGAAATCGACCGCCCGCCGGATCAGGCTGCGCTGGCTGAAGTGTCGCGCGTAACGAAAACGGCAGTGTGTCGCAAGGCGTCCGCGCAGGCCGGCGGACCAGCCGGCGCCGACCACGAACGGCAGCGGCTCGGCCAGGAACGGTAGCCAGTCGAGCTTTGGCGATGGCTGACCATCGCTGTTGTGGTGAAACGAGGCGGCGCAAGCGCGGTCGTGCGGGTAATACAGGAGGGATTCGCGCAGAATCAGTCCGCCCACGTCCTTTTCGGAAGGAACTGCGCCGGAGAGCAGCAGAACGTTTGGGACTGACATCGCGCGTCTTCCTTGACTATCCTCGACTCCGCACGAGCAACACCGCGCTCTCAGCATTCTCCTCGGTCAGAGAGCGTACGTATCCGCGTTGTTCACATCGAACACTTCATTGGCGACCAGCAGAAACTCCGCCGTCTCGCTGCCGAGGTTACGGACTGCATGGGGATACGGCGGCGGAACGTGAACGAACTGCCGACTCTCGGCCGACAGGAGTTGTGTCAGCCGGTACGTCCCGTCCGGGTCGTAGAAATCGAGCGCCATTTCTCCCTTCATCATGCAGAACCACTCTTCCTTGTGGCGATGGTAGTGTCCGCCACGGGTGCTCCGCGGCGCGATCGCGCAGATGCTCAGTTGTCCGAAGACGACTTCGTCTTCGTGCAGGAGTTC
>CAZDTB010000273.1:0-6630 GCA_964508075.1 uncultured Planctomycetales bacterium | reverse complement strand
CCGGCGGTGGAGGGTGCCTTCCGCCAGCCGACGGTGGTGAACAACGTTGAGACGCTGGCGTGTCTGCCGCACATTCTGACGCGCGGGCTGGACTGGTGGCTATCACTAGGCACCGAGGCCTCCAAGGGCCCGAAGATGTACTGCATCAGCGGGCCGGTGAACAAACCCGGCTGCTACGAGGCACCGCTCGGAATCACGGTGCGCGAGCTGATCTACAGCGACGACTTTGGCGGAGGGATGCGCGACGGAAAGAAGGTCAAGGGCGTGTTCCCCGGAGGGCTGTCGGTCGGCATTCTCCGCGGCGATATCTTTCCGAAACCGCCCGAGGGCCAAGTCGATCCGGCCAAAGACTACGACGAACTTGACTGCGTGCTCGACTTCGACGTCCCGCGGCGTTACGGGCTGCTCGGGTTGGGAACGGCCGCGTCGGTCGTGGTTCCCGAGGACGCGGACATCCGGGACGTGCTGGTGAACGTGACGCGCTTCTACGCGCACGAGTCGTGCGGGCAGTGCACGCAGTGCCGCGAAGGCACCACCTGGATGTACAAAATCGCCCGGCGGATACAGCTCGGCGCGGGGCGCTCGTACGATCTGGATCTGCTTGCCGAGCTCACCGAGAGCATGGGGATGATGCCGGGGCTGAGCATCTGCGGATTGCCGGACGGGGCCGTGTACCCGATCCGCACGCTGGTGCAAAAGTTCCGGGCGGAGTTCGAGCAGCACGTTGCTGCCCAGCAGCACGACGCCGCGCTCAGCGCGATCAAGGCGGCAAACCCGGCAGCGTACGACTTGCCCATCTTGCGCGGGCGCGCGACCTCACACCTTGCCGGAACGATGCAGGAGTTGAGTGTCAGGCGGGAATAGCGCTGTGCCACCCGAATAAGGCAGGACCGGAACGAATGCCCAAAATCATCATAGACGGCAAAGAGATCGAGTGTCGCGAGAAGATCTGCGTGCTCCAGGCGGCGCTGGACGCCGGCTGGAACATCCCGCACTACTGCTACCACCCCGGGCTCAAGGTGGTGGCCAGTTGCCGGCTGTGCCTGATGGAAATGAAGATGCCGCACCCGCAGACCCGCGAGTCGCGCTGGGATCCCAAGCTGTTCCCAGCCTGCCAGACCCCGGTCCGCGACGGTATGGAGGTCCGCTTCGACTCGGAAAAGGTGCGCCAGAACCAGCGGCAGGTGATGGAATACTACCTGCTGGATCATCCGCTGGACTGCCCGGTCTGCGACAAGGCCGGCGAGTGCTACTTGCAGGACTACAGCGAGCAGTTCGGCCATGCCACCTCGCGAATGGTCGAGCCCAAGCACAAGAACCCCAAGAAGGACATCGGCTCGCAAACGCTCCTGTACTCCGATCGCTGCGTGCAGTGCACACGCTGTGTGCGGTTCTGCGACGAGATCGCCGGAACCGGCGAGCTGCGGCTGATCAACCGCGGCAGCCGCAATGAGATCGACATCTTCCCCGGCGAGTCGCTCGAGAACGAGTTGCAGGGCAACGTCGTCGACCTGTGCCCGGTGGGGGCGTTGCTTAGCAAGGATTTCCTGTTTGAGCAGCGCGTTTGGCTGCTGAACACGGCCAAGTCGGTCAGCCCGGCGGACAGCCGCGGCAGCACGATCTGGATCGACTACAACAAGCAGGGCGTCCACCGCATCCGCCCGCGATATAACCCGCAGGTCAACGAGTGGTGGATCAGTGACGAGGCCCGCTTCGGCTGGAAATACATCAACAGCGACCAGCGGCTGAATACGCCGCGCATCCGACGCTATGGCGAACTACTGCCGATCAGTTGGGAGGGCCTGCCCGGCCTGCTGCGCGACCGCTTCGCGTCGGCAGCGTCGACGGATGAGAGCGCCTCCGTTGCGGCGGTGCTCAGCCCGATGATGAGTTGCGAGGAGGCCTGGCTGTTGGCCAGGTTCATTCGTTCGGCAGCTCCGAAAGCGACACTCGTGCTCGGCCACGTGCCGATCGATGGGGAGGACAAGACCTTCCCGAGGGGATTCATCATCAAGGCCGAGAAGTGCCCCAACCGCCGCGGTGTCGAGCAGATCATCGCGCATTTCGGCGGCAGCACGATCAGCTTCGACGAGTTCGTCTCGCCGGCCGGAGTTGGCAAGTTCGCAGCCGCGTACGTGGTAGGGGGGTACCCGAAGGACTGGATTACCGAGCAGCAGGCGCAAGCCCTCGCGAAGATCGGAACGCTGGTCGTGCACGACCTGTTCTCGTCGCCACTCGATGCGCACGCCGCGGTGCAGATACCGTCGGCGAGCTTCGCGGAGCGCGAAGGCTCGTTTGTGAACTGCGACGGGCTCTTACAGCCGTTTGAGCGGGCGATCGCGCCGTTGGAAGGCGTGAAGCCGGACGGGCAGTTCTTCTACGAGCTGGCCGGCGAGTCCGGGTTGTTCCGAGCGGAAAAGGTCCGCGCCTCGGCGGCGACTGAGCTGAAAATGTTTGCGAAGGCTCACGTTCCGCCCGACGAACCCAAGTACGCGCATTGATGTGATCAGGACCGGAGCAGAAGAATGCCCGACATCATGAACTTCGATCCGAGCGACAAGACCCCGACGATTGTCGACCGCCTGATCCGCTCGCCCGGCGTAATCATCGGGGCGGCGGTCCTGCTGGGCATCCTCGGTCTCGCCGTGCTGGTGGTCCTCTGGATGCTGCTCGGCGATCCCATCCGGGCGTTGCTCAGCTCGCAACTGGCGTTCGCCATACTGATCATCCTGATCACGATCGCGATCATGTTCAGCGTGATCGCAACGTCGATTCTCTTTGAACGGAAGATCTCCGCGTTTATCCAGGACCGCAAGGGACCCAATCGGGTGGGGTTCTGGGGCGTGCTCCAGCCGATGGCCGACGGGTTGAAGTTCCTGTTGAAAGAGGAGTTCACGCCGGGACAGGCCGACCGCGGCATCTTCGTTCTGGCGCCGTGCATCGCATTCGTGGTGACGTTCATCGGCTTCGCGATCATCCCGTGGGCGGGTGAGATTCATTGGCCCTGGGCAGCCGCGGGCGAGACCGTCACCACCCAGGTCGCCAGCATCGACATAGGAATCCTCTATATCCTCGCGGTCGGCGGACTTGGGGTCTACGGCATCGTGCTGGCCGGCTGGGCCAGCAACAACAAGTACTCGTTCCTCGGCGGGATGCGGGCGGCGGCCCAGATGATCAGCTACGAGGTCCCGATGGGGCTGGTGCTGGTGGTCGTCCTGCTCGTCGCCGGAACGCTCCGGCCTGAGATCATCGTCAATCAGCAGGCGCAGTCGGGTGTCTGGAACATCTTCCTGCACCCACTGGCGTTCTTGCTGCTCACGATTTGCCTCTTCGCCGAGGCCAACCGCACGCCGTTCGACCTCCTGGAAGCGGAGCAGGAGCTGGTGGGCGGGTTCCATACGGAATACAGCTCGATGAAGTTCGCGATGTTCTTCCTGGGCGAGTACGCCCACATGGTCACCGGTAGCGCTCTGATCATCGCGTTGTTCTTCGGCGGCTGGCACGTCTGGTTCCTGCCAGGTGTCGAGGACAACGTCTGGTGGGCGGCCCTGATCAAGTTCGCGGTCTACTGGGTCAAGATCATCCTGTTCATCCTGTTCTTCATGGTGATTCGCTGGACGCTGCCGCGCTTCCGATTCGATCAGCTCATGAGACTGGCCTGGAAGGGGATGATTCCGATGGGCCTGGGACTGGTCGTAGTGCAGGCCGTGCTGGTCGCGCTCGGCGTGCGGATCGACCCGGCGGCCGGCGTCGGCGGCAAGATCGGAGTGGTGGTGATTCACTGGATCGGCAACGCGGTCGTGCTGGGCCTGTCGCTCTGGTTTGCCGCCCGCAGCCCGCAACCGGTGACCGGACGTCAGGACAACCTGCTCGAGGCCGAGCTGCGGACATGAGCAACAGAGTGACAATGCGATGCCGGATCGGCTAAAGGATCAGCGCCATGCGTGACGAAGACATCGTCGTAGTCGAAGAGCCGCAGCTGAGCGCCGCCGAGCGGATGTATCTGCCGCAGATCATCGACGGCATGCGCACCACGCTGCGACACATGTTCGATACCAGGCTGCGCAACCGGACCACCGTGCAGTATCCGGAGCGCAAACGTCAGCAGCGCACCGAGGTCTATCGCGGCGTGCACCGGCTCAACAAGGATTCGCAGGGACGCGTGGCCTGTGTGGCGTGCTTCATGTGCTCGACCGCCTGCCCAGCCCACTGCATCCACATCGAGGCGGGCGAATCGCCCTGGCCCGACCGCGAGAAGTACCCGGTCAAGTTCGACATTGACGAGCTGCGCTGTATTTACTGCGGGATGTGTGAGGAAGCCTGCCCGTGCGACGCGATCGAGCTGACGCCGCACGTCGAGTTGGTCGGTCGGACGCGGCAGGAGATGGTTTTCGACAAAGAGAAGCTCTTGCGGGTTTACGAGGAGACGAAGGACCTCAAGCCGCGCAAGAATCCGGCCAGGACGGGCTACGGGCAGAACACGTAGCGCCGGACGCGAGCAACGCCTCGTTTTGCGTCCGATCGCTGGCGAAGGAGCACGGTGCACAGTAACATGCTCGGCTCATTGGCAGGTCGGCTGTTGATCCGCAGATGAATCGAGCTGCGCCCGCTGTCGGAGGGTGGGGAAGCGGGCTGGTTTGGGTGCCGCAGGCGAGTGGAAGATACCGAGAATGGCTAGTGTCTTGCTAATCATTCTGCTGACGCTCGGAGGCGTCGGGCTTTACCTGGCGATGCCGGGCGGTCGGCTGCACGCCGCCCGGGCGGCTCTGATCCTCTTGATCGGAGCGGCGGCGGCCCTGGTAGCCCTGGTGCTGCCGATGGCGGGCGCGCAAGCCGAGCGCATCTGGTTCACGCTGCTAGCGCTGATCGGGCTGCTGGCAGCGCTGCGGATGATCACACACCGCAAACCCGTCTACAGCGCGCTCTATTTCATCCTGGTCATCATCGCCACCTCCGGACTGCTGATCCTGACCCAGGCCACTTTTCTGGCTGCGGCCCTGTTGATCATCTACGCCGGTGCCATCTTGGTCACTTACGTCTTCGTCATTATGCTGGCCCAGCAGGCCGGCGGCTCGGCACCCTACGACCAACGGGCACGCGAGCCGTTCGTCGGAGTCGTCACCGGGTTCATCCTGCTGGCTGTGTTGACGCTCCGGTTGGCACGCGGCGAGGGACAGCCGTTTGCAATGATCGCCACCGACCCGGAGCGGACGCTCGGCAGCATCACGCTGGTCGGTACGCATCTGCTCACACAGTATGTCATCGGCATCGAGATCACCGGCGTGGTACTCCTGGCAGCAATGGTCGGCGCCATCGCGATCGCCCGCCGAAGGGCTACCGCCGGTCAGGGGGAGGTGGACTGATGCTGGCGGCCTATCTGCTGGTCGGCGGGGCACTGTTCACGCTCGGGCTGGTCGGGTTCGTCACCCGCCGAAACCTGATCATCATGTTCCTCTGCACCGAGCTGATGTTCCAGGGGATCGTGATCAACCTGGTGGCGTTCGGACGCTATCCGCTGGACGGACAGCCGACGCTCGACGGGCAGGTCTTCTCGTTGTTCCTGTTGGCGGTGGCGGCGGCGGAGGCGGCGTTGGGGTTGGCACTCGTGGTGCTGCTGTATCGGTATAAAGGCACGTTGGACGTGGACGCGTGGAAGTTGTTGAGGGATGAGTAACGTTGCCGGCTGAAGCCTCGACATCGCTGCTGCCGATGAGCCTGTACGCCACGCTCCCGTTCTGGCCGCTGCTCGGGGCGATCCTGGCCGGGATCCTGATCGCGGTCCGCGCCAAGGCCTCGGCGGCACACTGGCCGGTGGTGCTGGGCGTGCTGGTGTCGGCGGTGCTGGCGGTCGTGCTGTTCTTCGACCTGCCGGGGATGCTGCATCACGAAGCCGTAGGCATCGAGCAAGCAGCCTTGGCACGGCATTTCGAAGAATCTACAGGTGATGCGTCGGAGCAGGCCGCCGAGCTCTTCGACATGTTCACGGGGGGAGAGCTCGAACCCAGTGCACAGACTGCCTCACGCGAATTCCACGACCCCGGCTTCACATACGAGGTGTATAACTGGATCAGCTATGGCCAGGAGCAGAGCCTCAGCGAAGAGCGCAATCAGTGGATCTCAGTCAATTTCTACTTCGATGGGCTGACCGGCATCATGGCCGGGTTTGTCGCGGTCGTCTCGCTGATGATCGTGATCTACTCGATCGGCTACATGCGCGACCACCACGGCCATCCGGAGCGCGGCTACGAGCGCTTCTTCGCGTTCCTGGGGCTGTTTGTCTTTTCCATGCTTACGCTCTCGATGGCCGGCAACTTCGTGCTGCTGTACCTCGGGTGGGAACTCGTTGGCCTGTGTAGCTACCTTCTGATTGGGTTCTACTATAAGAGGCCCTCGGCGGCCGCTGCTGCGAAGAAAGCCTTCATCGTCAACCGCATCGGCGACTTCGGCTTCGCCCTGGGCATCTTCGCGCTCTACCTGTTCATCAATCCGCTGACACACGCGGGCGAGAACCCGCTCGATTATGCGGTGGTGTTCCATTACATCGGCCAGTTGACGCAAGGTCAGATCACGCTCGTGGCGCTGCTGCTGACCTGCGGAGCCGTGGGCAAGAGCGCCCAGTTCCCGCTGTAC
>CAZDTB010000272.1:0-6697 GCA_964508075.1 uncultured Planctomycetales bacterium | reverse complement strand
AGCAGGACTTGACGACGCAGCGTAGCCCTTGGCTACGACGGCTGACAGTTTGTGAAAGGCCCGGTAGACTCTCGTTCCGCTTCTGGCAGGAAGGACCGGGCTACGATCGGAATCTGATGTCGTATGACGCCATGGTTGCGGCGATGGATTACATCCACCTGAACCCGGTGCGGCGTGAGCTGTGCGAGCACCCGGATCAGTGGAAGTGGTCGAGCTGGAAGCATTATCATGAACCCGACCGACCGGCCGATCCGGAATTGCCGACGATCCATGGGATCGAGTTCTGAGGCCACGTCGAGTACGAGCCGGATTCGTAGTTGAGTGCCACTGGTGGCTTGTCCACCAGTGCCGACCATCGGCCGGTGAGGATTGACGAGGCAACACTGGTGGACAAGCCACCAGTGGCACCCGGCGCGGACGCAGCCGTGTGTTTCGGATGACAGAAGTGTGGATGGACAGCGACGGCAGAATTTCCATCGACCTCGCCTGCGCGCGGTGTGGATATAACCTCCGATCGCTTCCAATCGTCGGCGTCTGTCCCGAATGCGGTGTCCCGACTAGCGATTCTCGGCCACTCCACGTACGGTCCGCAACGTGGCTCAAGCGAATCCGCCTGGGAGTTGCTGTATTGCTGCTGAGTCTCCCGCTGACGGTTGCTGTGCCGGCCGCGTACACGCGAATCGTCTTCCTGGTGTTCGGTCCCGAATCATCGGCTTGGCCCCGGGAGGTAGGCGAGACCGTCAAGCACAACCCACCGGCTTCGTGGACGGGCCGAATCGAATGGCTCGTCATGATGGCGCCGCGTGCTGCGGCGCTCGTGGCGGTGCTGCTCATCACCAAGAGGGGAGAGAACGACTCCACGATAGCCAGGCTGCGAAGCCGCTCGGCCGCCCGGATCCTCGCGGGTGCCGGGCTGTTCTTGCTGGTCGGCGTCACAGCGATCGCAATGCATGGTTGGCATGGCTTCTGGTGGAAGATGTCGATGGTCGCCATGACGATACTGGATTTCCTGTGCGCTGCAGTTGCGCTCGCGACGCTGAGTTACGTCACGCATCTGCTCCGCCGAGCGCCAAGACCGGTGCTGGTGAAATTCAGCCGTCTGCTGTTGAGTCTTCTCTTTCCCCTGGGCGCGGTGTGGCTCGCGCTCGGCGCTGCGGGCCTGATCATGTGCCTCACCCAACCAGGGCCCGTTGGGCTGCCATGCGCGTGGCCCGTCTCCGTTCCTGCCGCTGGCGGAACAACCACGAGTCCCGCATCGGCACCAGCGACAGCCAGAACAACAAAGTACATCGTCATGGACGAGCGGCTGGGAATGACGATGACAACGACGGCACCAGCGTTCATGCTGGAGCGCTGGCAGGAATATGAACGAGCTCTGCAGCAAGACCAGCAGCGGTTGTCCTTCTGGGTAGACGTCTACCTCATGATCAGGGCATACTCGATCGTTCCGGGCGCCCTATGGGGATGTTGCGTGCTGGCTTTGCTTGCGCTGCTATGGTGGACGCTGCACAGAGCCGTCCAGGAAAATGCAAAGCTCGATCAGGGGTCCCCGTAGACAGGGTTACGCTATGCCACAACGTTCGATTCAAGCCCGCCCGATCGTCAAAGGCCGTGTCGAGGCCCCGGCGCTCGTTTGTCACAACGCCTTCTCGTTCATGGGCGACGTGGATATGGACACCGGCGTGATCATCGCCAAGGGGCACGAGCACGAGGGCCAGACCATCGCCGGCAAGGTGATGATCTACCCGGAGACGAAGGGCTCGTCCGGCGGGTGCATCGTGCTGATGACGCTGGCCAAGCAGGGCAAGCAGCCGGCGGCGATCGTGCTCGAGAAGCCGGCCGACCCGAATATCGTCGAGGGGGCGATTCTGGCGGGCGTGAGCATGGTCTGCGAGCCGGAGGAGGATCTGATCGCGGCGGTTCCAAATGGGACGGTGGTCACGGTGGACGGGACGAGCGGCGAGGTCTCGTGGGGGAACAAGGCAACGGGGGGAAAAGGCAACGAGGCAACGAGATAACCAGGCAACTAGGCAACGAGGCAGCGGGGCAACCAGGCAGCGGGGCAACTAGGCAACGAGGCAACGAGATAACCAGGCAACGGGGCAACGAGGCGACGAGGCAGCGAAGTAACCGGGGAGGCAAGGCAATCAGGCGACTCACGGCCGACACGGCCGTGCCACACAGAGGGTGTCATTCCGAGCACAGCGAGGAATCTGGCGCCATCTGCGCGACGAGGCCGGATCCCTCACTCGCTGCGCTCGTTCGGGATGACAAGTTGGGGGTCAGCGACTAGCGGGGGCGCCGGCGGCTACGTCTTCGGTGTTTTCTGTGGCCGGGTCGTCAGGGGTGGATTGCGCGCTAGGCGGTTGCTGGTCGAGCAGGCGGCGTTGGTTGTAGCGGAATCGGCGGCGGTGGATCAGGATCAGGTTGCGGACATAGATGGTGATGCCGAGGCCCTGGGCGAGCATGAAGACCGGCTCCTGGCGCAGGTAGGCGTACGCGAACGTCATCAAACCGCCGATCAGGCTGAAGTACCAGAACGCGATCGGGACGTAGCTGCGCCGCCGGCGTTCGGAGGCGAACCACTGGACGACGAAGCGCAACATGAACATGGCCTGGGCGGCCAAGCCGAAGAGCCCCAGCGGGTCGATCAGATCCTTGAAGAACCAGTTGGCGAGCATGGAGGGTTTTCAGTTTTCAGTTTTCAGTCTTCAGTTTTCAGTCTTCAGTTCTCAGTCTTCGGTCGCGCGTGGCCATCGCACGCCGGCAACTGATAACTGACAACTGATAACTGATAACTGAGAACTATTTATTACAATAATCGATCAGTCGGGCGATCTCGCTGCGCAGGTCCTTGCGGCGGACAATGCGGTCGACGTAGCCGTGCTCGAGCATGAATTCGGCGCTCTGGAAGCCTTCGGGCAGCGTGGTTTTGATGGTGCTGGCGATCACGCGTGGCCCGGCAAAGCCGATCTGGGCTCCCGGCTCGGCCAGCGTGAAATCGCCCAGGAATGCGAAGCTGGCGGCCACGCCCGCCGTGGTCGGGTCGGTCATCACGACGATGTAGAGGCCGCCGGCCTCGTCCAGTTTCGCGATCACCGCCGCCGTTTTGGCCATCTGCACCAGCGAGACCATGCCTTCCATCATCCGCGCCCCGCCGCTGCAGGTTATTATCACCAGCGGCAGGTCTTCCTCGATCGCCCGTTCGGCGGCGGCGGCGACTTTCTCACCCACCACCGCCCCCATCGAGCCCATGATGAACATCGGGTTCATCACGCCCATGATCACCGGGCGACCCTTGACGAAACCCTTGCCGACCACGATCGCCTCGTTGTCGCCGGCCTTCTCCTTCGACTCCTCCAGGCGCTCCTTGTACGTGATGCGGTCCTCGAACTCGAGCGGGTCGCTCGACTCCAGGTCGGGCAGGAATTCCTCGAACGTGTCGGCGTCGTTCAACTGCCGAATCCGAGTCCGCGCGTCGATCCGGTAGTGGTATCCGCACTCCGGGCAGACGTGCAAACTCTCCTCAAGCAGACGCCGATAGATCATCGCAGCGCAACCCTCGCAGCGAACCCACGATCCTGCCGGAACGTCGACTACGCGACGGGTGGTGCTCGGCGTTTCAGCCATATGTCAATCCTACGGGGTTTCTCGTCTTCTATACGCTGGCGACCGGTTCCGGCACGCCGGCACATTCCATCACGACCGGTTCGGCCTCACTCTGGCTGGTTTCCCAGATCCTGACGTGCTCGCCACCCTCGAGCAGGTAGCGGGCCATCGCGAACGTAAACGGCCGCATCACCAGTCCGATCGCCTCCTTACCGTTCGGCTTGATGCGTTTCTTCAGGCAGGCGCGCAGCCGATCGGCCGCGTTGGAGAAATCTTCGCCGTCAGGCGGGCTGACGTTCAGGGGTGAGTCGACCAGTTGCCGGTGCGCCTTGGCGTAGCGTTTCTTCAATTCCTCTTCGGTCAGCCCGGCCCACAGGCCGAGGTCTACCTCGACCAGCGCGCTCAACGCCTTTGCCGGGATGTTCAACTCCCGGGCGATGTACTGCGCGGTGGCCGTCGACAGCCCATCCGGGGCGTGAAAAATCCGGTCGAGCTTCGCAGAGCGGAGCTCTTCGCCCCAGGCAGTGAACTGCGATTCCGCGCTCGGCGCGGGCTCCAGCTCCGCCCGCCCCAGCAAGCGTCCCTGCTGGCGCCAATCCGTTACTCCGCAAGGTATCAACGCGACTTTCATAGCTTCGGTTCCATACTGCGCGACCCGATCCCCTCCGCCGCGGCGCGTCGCAGGGCCGCGATCATGCCCGGGGGATCTTCGGCGTGAAAGATGGCGCTTCCCGCGACGAGCGTGTCGGCCCCCGCCGCCACCACTTGCCGCGCTGTCTCCGGGTTGATGCCCCCGTCAACTTCCAGCCATTGTGACTCGCTGAGCTGGCCCGAGATTGTCTCGATCTTCTCCACACATTCATCCATGAAACGCTGCCCGCCGAAGCCTGGCCAGACCGTCATCACCAGCACCAGATCGACCTCGCCAATGATATCGTCGATCGCTTCGGCCGGCGTGCCCGGATTCAGCGACACGCCCACCTGCACGCCCAGATCGCGGATCTGCCGGATAAGCTCCCGCGGCTGCTCGGTTGCCTCAATGTGAAAGGTGATGTTGCCCGCCCCGGCCTCGACGAACTTCGGGGCGTAGCGACCGGGATCGGTGATCATCAGGTGCGCATCGAGCAGCAGCTTCGTGCAGCGCGAGATCGACTTCACGACCGGGACGCCGAAGGACAGGTTCGGCGCGAAGTGCCCATCCATGATGTCGAGGTGCAACAGGTCCGCACCGGCCTCTTCGACTAGTGCGATCTGCTCTGCGAGCCGGCCGAAGTCGGCGCTCAGCAGTGAAGGTGCGATCCGGATGGACTTGGCTTTGTGCATGTGCCGCGGTTACGCCTCGTCAATGACCTCGATCGAATCGAAGCGCTTCCCCTCGAGGAACTTGAGCGACGCGCCCCCGCCCGTGCTGACGTGCGTCATCCGCTCCGTCAACCCGATCTTCTCGACCGCCGCCGCGCTGTCCCCCCCGCCAATCACCGTCACGGCCCCGCGTTTGGTGGCCTCGGCCATGCTCCGGGCGAGTGCGAACGTGCCGGTGTCGAACGGCTCGATCTCGAACGCGCCGACCGGACCGTTCCAGACGACCGTGCCGGCCGTCCCGACGATCTCATTGTATTCCTTGAAGGTCTTGGGCCCGATGTCGAGCCCCATCAGGTCGTCGGGCAGGTCCCCCTCGACGATCCGGGGCCTGACGCCTGCTTTCAGCTCGGTGGCGGCGACGGAATCGACCGGCAGATGCAGCTTGCTGCCGGCTTCGGCCAGGATGCCCTTGGCCAGATCGATCTTGTCGTGCTCGCAGAGGCTCTTGCCGATGCGGCGGCCCTGAGCAGCCCAGAAGGTGTACGTCATCGCCCCGCCGATCAGGATGTGGTCCACTTTCGTCAGCAGACTCTTGATCACGCCGATCTTGTCGCTGACCTTGGCCCCGCCGAGAATCGCGACGAAGGGCCGCTTGGGCGATTCGACCGCCTGTCCGAGGTATTGCAGCTCTTTCTCGACGAGAAACCCGACCGCCCGGCCGCCCGCGGGCACGAGCTGCGGCACGTCGTACATGCTGACGTGCTTGCGGTGGCAGGTGCCGAAGGCATCGTTGACATACAGGTCCGCGTGGGCGCTGAGTGCCCGGGCAAAAACCTGCCGCATCTCGTCCTGGGCCGGCGTCAGCTTGCCACTGGGGTTCTTCTTCGCCTGGTCGATCACCGTTTCCGCCGGGTCGAACCGCAGGTTTTCCAGCAGCAGCACCTCGCCGTCCTGGAGCCCGGACGAGGCGGCCAGGGCCTCCGGGCCGGTGATGTGTGGGACGAATTGGCACTCTCTGCCGAGCAGCTTGCTGATCCGCTCGGCCACGGGCTTGAGCGAGAGCCTCTGGTCGGCGGCGGGGTCGCCCTTGGGTCGCCCGAGGTGGCTCATGACGATCGCCCGGCCCCCGTTGTCGAGCACGTGCTTGAGCGTCGGCAGGAACGCGCGGATGCGGGCGTCATTGGTGATCTTCTGCCGGTCGTCGAGGGGGACGTTCAGATCAGCGCGGATCAGCACGCGCATCCCCTTCACCGCCAAATCGCGAACTGATTTCTTGGCCATTTCATTCACCCAAGCGCAACGCAACAAAGCCCATCACTACGGATGGGCTTGTTGAACCTCATTATGGTAAGTGTTCAAGCGGCTAAATCAATCCGTCTTGCCGCGCCATCAGCTTGACCAGGTCGTTCACGCGGCAGGAATAGCCCCATTCATTGTCGTACCAGGAGACGAGCTTGAAGAAGCGTGAATTCAATTCGATGCCGGCCTTGGAGTCGTAAATCGATGACAGTGGGCAAGTTATGAAATCGGAACTGACGACCATTTCCTCGGTGTAGCCCAAGATGCCCTTCATTCGACCTTCGGAGGCGGCCTTCATCGCCTGGTTGATTCCCGCCAGCGAGGTCTCCTTTTCGGTTCTCACCGTGAGATCGACGACGGAGACGTCGGGGGTGGGGACGCGGAAGGCCATTCCGGTGAGCTTGCCTTTGAGTTCGGGGATGCAGAGCGTAACCGCCTTCGCCGCACCGGTGCTCGCCGGGATGATGTTTTGCGCTGCGCCGCGGCC
>CAZDTB010000271.1:0-6727 GCA_964508075.1 uncultured Planctomycetales bacterium | reverse complement strand
CAGCGCCCCGCGAAAACCGTCACTTCTCTCACCATCGTGAGAAATGCGGGTTAGAGCCCGTCCCACAAGCTGGAGGGAGCTGATTCGAGTGCTTTCACCTCGTCGATACTTGACGCGGCTCCCACGTCGCAGTCATGCGGGACCGCGGCTGTCTTCGCTGGGGGCTAGCGTCGCTCCCACGGATTGTTCGGGAGCTTGAGCCAGGCGTGGTTCCTGGTTCGCCAGGCGCAGTGCAGCTCTTCCGGAAAATCGATCGGCACCTTCACGTGGTCTAGGATGATCCTGTAAGTTCCCTCTTCCGGATCGAGGTAATACGGCTCGCGCCCCTGGTACTCCTCGATCTCACCCTGATATGGGTCCCAATCGAAACGTATGTCGCGCTCTCCCGGCAGCCACGTGAACGCCTCCATCGTGTCTATCGTGTCGGTCAGCAAGTCGTTAGGGTCCTCCGGCACGTTCGGCGTAAGCTGTGCCACGTGTCCGTCCAGGTAGAGCACATTGGCGCTGAGGTCGATTCCGTGTCGCCAGCCGTGCATTGTGCCTTCCCAATGTGGCCAGTACACCGGGTCGGGCGGCGGATCGCCGGTCACCTGCTCGTACAGCGCCCAAGCCGCGTTCAGGTTGCCGTGGTATGACCACCACCCGTCCATCGCGTAGACCTGCCGAGAAGCATCTTCGAGCTTGTCCTGCGCGAAGTTCCAGCTCATGATGGCATTCAGCGCGTAGCTCGTCCGCACGCCGGGCTTGATCGGTTCGTTCACGCCGAAGTGGTCGACGAAGAAGAAATGCCATTCGTCTCCGCGCGACTCGGTCGGCATGTCGGGGTGCTCATCGACCGGACACAACTGGTAGTCCAGGTTTGGAAGGTATCCCGCGTCGTACAGCAGGTCGGTCCACGTCAGCATGAAAATCGTCTCGCTGCCGTCGTCCCAGCTCGGTCCGTAGCCGTTGTTCTCCGTAAAGCAGGCAGCCACTGCCTGGCTGATCCGCCCGAGCCGGTCGGCACACGTTACCAGTTGCGCCTCGCGTCGCTGGAGCTGAAGCGGGCCGGGAGCAACGACCAAGGCAAATAGCGCCAGCATCGACACGGTGACGAGCAGCTCCCTGAGAGTAAACGCTCTTGTCAGCCGACGTGGGACTTGATCTGCACACACGCCACACCTCCTGGCGTACGCCCTGATGGTCTGGAGACCGACCGCCTCCTGAGATTTGCCGGACCTTAGATATTGTAGCCGATCGCGTTTCGCGAGTCATCTCGACTTTAGAGCGCCTAACAAAACTCCCCTCCCTTCCAGGGAGGGGCCAAGGGGAGGGTCGAAACGGCGGACGCCGAACCCCCTCCCTACCCTCCCCCTAAGAGGGGGAGGGGTTCTGATAGCGGCTCTTGGTCACGGCCCGGTGTGAGCAGGTCGCGGTGCGCGCCAAGCCATGCCCAGACCGGGGGCGTCGGCATAGCGGCCTACGTCTCACATCCGTAGTCGGCGAGCAGGAAGCTCAGGTCTGCCAGCCCGACCGTGCCGTCGGCGTCGAAATCCACCTCGGGGTTGTACGCGGGGTCGCCGATCGAGCTGCCGTACGCGGCCAGCAGGATTGCCAGGTCCGCCAGGTCGGTGGAGCCGTCCTGGTTGACATCCGCTGCGCAGGCGGGTTCCGCCGCGGGGTTGTACAGGTTCAGTCCGTCGGTGTCTTCGATGTAGATATCGTCCAGGTAGAGCGGGCCCGAGGGGCCGCTGCCGCCGCCGGTCTTGATGAAGAACGTCACCAGATCACCGGCGGAGCCGTCCCGAAAGGCGAACGTAGTCTGCCCCTCGACCTCGAGCAGGTCGGCCGCGGTGGCGTCGTCGCCGGGGCGGTCGTGCAGATAGATCTGGGTCTCATCGGTGACGTTGTTGACGAGCAACCAGACGTTGTACCACGTGTCCGGGACGAGCATCCCGAGCTCTTCGTACTGCCCGTCGTCGTTGACGCGCAGCTCGTTCAAGGCATTGGTCATGTTCAACTCGACCTCGAAGTGGCCGAACTGGTCGGGGAACATGTGGTCGGACAAGCCGAAGGAGTAGTTCTGCTGGCCGCCGAAGCGAAACCGCACGAACATCATGCGGACGGTGTCGTTCAGGATCGTCGCGGGCCGGTACAGGTGCGTGGAGTCGGTCGTGACGGCGAGAACCTGGTTGGTGCCGCCCGACGGGTCGAGCGTCACGTCGGAGGTGTCATGCGCGGCGTTCCATTGGTTCTGCTCATCGATTGGCCCCAGGACGAGGCCCTCGAAGTTCTCGACGAGCACGAAGTCGGCCTGGGCCGCCTGGAAGGGTATGCACGGAAGAGCAAGACACAGTGCGGCGCAGACCTTGAGTAAGGTGCGAATCATTTCATAACTCCATGGGGGTTAGACGGTGGCTCCGGAAGGGATCGCCCCTCGACGCTCCCTTCACTGTTATTTGAGTATAGACCGAAATCCGTGCGAGACAAGGATGAGGTTGATCTAGCGTTACTGGCGTGTCGGCGCTAATGACGTATTCACCCCCAATCTGGCGGTGTTGATGGTGAGGAGATGTCAGTGCCGGTCGCGGGGATCGTTCGGGAGCTTGAGCCAAGCGCTGTTGAACGTGCGCCAGGAGCAGCTCAGCTCTTCCGGAAAATCGATCGGCACCAACAGGTTCTGCACGAGCTTGTACGTTCCCTCGTCCGGATCTGTCCAGTAGGGCCTGAGGCCCCAGTATTCCTCGATCTCCCCCTGGTACGGGGCGCCGAGCGGGCGGACGTCGCGTTCCCCCGGCAGCCACGTGAAGGACAGCATCGTATCGACCGTGTCTGTCAACAGTCCTTCGTAATCGTCGGGGACGATAGGCGTCAGCGGCGCGACGTGTCCGTCCAAGTAAAGTACGTTGGCACTGAATTCCACTCCGTGACGCCAGCCCACCATCGTACCCAAGTCGATAGGGTAATAGAGCGGACTCGGCGGAGGCTCGCCGGTCACTTGTTCATACAGCACCCAAGCGGCGTTCAGACACGTAAACCACGACCACCAGCCATCGATCGCATAAACCTGTCGCGATGCGTCCTCAAACTTGTCTTCCGCGAAGTTGGTGGCCATTTGGAAGTTGAGTGCGTAGCTGGTTCGTACGCCATGCCTGATCGGTTCGTTCACGCCGAAGTGGTCGACGAAGTGGAAGTGCCACGCGCTTCCGTGTTCCTCGGCCACGAAATCCGGCCGCTGATCGGCCGGACAGAGCTGGTAGCCCAGCTCCGGCAGGTAGCCCATGTCGTACAGCAAATCGGTCCAGGTCAGCATGAAACTGGTTTGGTCGCCGTCATCGAACGTCGGCCCGTAGCCGTTGTTCTCGGCGAAGCAGGCGGCCACTGCCTGGCTGATCCGCCCGAGCCGGTCGGCACACGTGACCAGTTGCGCCTCGCGCCGCGGAAGCTGAAGCGGGCCGGGAGCAACGACTAAGGCCAGCAGCGCGAGCATCGAGACGGTGACGAGCAGCTCCCTGAGAGTAAACGCTCTTGTCAACCGACGCGGGAGTTGATCTGCACGCATCCGACACCTCCCGGCGAGCACGCCATGGTGGCCTGGACGCTGATCGCATCCTGAGATTTGCCAGACCTCACCCATTTTAGCCGATCGACCTGCGCCATTTCAATGGCCGTGCGTCCGGGTTTCAGGGCCGGCCTGTGCCCCGCCCGCAGTTCTCCATTATCATTGTTTCTGGTTGAACGGCGGAGGTTCGAATGCGCAGGGCGTTTTGCCTGATGGGCTTGCTGGGTTTGGTCACCCTGTCGAGCTGCGAGCGTTGGAGTGATCCTCGTCACGCGCTGCGCAAAGCGACCGGTGGTCAGCCGCTGAATCAGATCAAGGCGTTCGGCCGCGGCCCGATGCCGTTCAATCGCGTGCTCAACCTGCCGGAGTGTGATGCCTGGCTGAACGGCGAGGTGACATGCCGGCTGATGCTCGATACCGGGGCGGGAGACATGCTGATTCTCAATTCGCAGACCGCCAGAGAGCTCGGCTTGCAGACCGTCAGCGCCGTGCAGTTAGCCGGTGTGGGCGGGATCTCGGAGGGTACGGTGGCGTTGCTGAATGAGCTTGTGATCGGCGAAATTCGCGTCAAACGCGTGATGACATTTGTCGCCGATGAAGATTCTCCGCTGATGATGGTCTGCGACGGCGTGCTTGGCACGGGCGTACTGGGCGATGGGCGCGTGCAGCTTGATTTCGAACGGGCTGAGCTGGTCGTGAGGCCGTCGAGCGATGACGTCGGCGCCGGTGAGGAGGTGCCCGTTTCCGTGAGTGACAGCGCGCACATCTTCACCACGGTTCTGCTGCAATCCGTACCAGCGACGGCGATGCTGGACAGTGGCGCGAGCCAGCCGGTCTTCTCGCCGGAGTGGCTCGAGCAGAACCATCCGGATCGTCCGGACCTGGAACTGGACCTGCCGCTGCCGAGAGTGACGCTGGGGGTGGAGATGGGGGACGCCGGCGTCAGGACGTGTGCCGACTTGGAGTTCGCCGGTCGGCGCATCAAGGACATGGCCGGCGTGGCGTTGGCGGATGTCGACAAGGTGATGAATCCGCAGATGGGTAAGCAGATCGAGGTCGTGATCGGGATGACGATCTTCCGGGACATGAAATCCTGGACGGTGGACTTTCCGCGTGAGCGGATGTGGGTTGACTGGCTGGAAGAGCCGTAGCGGGCGCGTGGAAACGGGGTGTCAAAAAAAGCGCCCGCCGGGGCGAGATTGCCACCGGCGGGCTGGTTTCGTCTGGCTGCTGTAGACACAGCCACGTTCGCTGCCTTACAGCAGCCTACGATTCATCACCCTTCATGAATCACCTCCTCTCAAAACGGGCCACCTCCCGGACGGCCTCCGGTGATCAGAGGTCGAACGGGCTTGGTCCCGTCCGCCGGCCGTCACCCACGGACCCGGGCGAGCGACGAAGCTTTCGCCGCTCGGCAGGATGCGTCCCGCGTGCTCCACTCTTGCCCGATATTTCAAGAGCGCAGGTCACACGGACGGTTCCTGCACTGTCATTTTATCGATTTTGGTCGTCCTGGGTCAAGAATTCTTTGGCGATTGTCAAGCAGTCTCGCCCACAAGCGGCGTGTGCGGCGCGCGTCCCTTTCACGGACTCGTATGCGTGTGCCCATCTCGACCTTTGAAATGCGTGATCAGACCGGTGTCGCCGCTGCCTTGCAGCCAGAGTCTCTGCGGCAATGGAAACTTGGCGGTGTCGATCGCCCCGCTGCCTTCGTCGCGCGGGAACTTGGGTGACGCCGAATCAGGGCCGATGCTCCAGACCGCATACAGCACGGGACAGGCGGGTTCGTCCACACGGTTGTAGAAGAAGCGACCCTCGGGGCTCTGGCAGCGCGGGAAATCGGCCGGTACCCAGATCTCGGCCCGCGGCCGCCAGTCGTCAGCCGGGGCCGGGAAATCGAAGAACTGTCCGTTTTGCCAAAGGGCTCCGGGGCGGCGGTATCTGTAGGTGCGCTGCGGATCGTCCGGATCCCCGGGATCACGCGGGTCGAAGATGTCCAGGAACTCGGCTTGGGGGATGCGACTCTCGGCACGCGGCAGGTAAAACTGATTGCACAGCTCGACCGGCAACTGGTAGTTGATCTCGGTGCCGCAGGCCCGGCGAGTAGGGGGAAGCTGATCGTGATTGTCCATCGCGTACGCGTCCAGGGCGATGCAGATCTGACGCAGATCAGAGTGAGCGATGACGATACGGGCTTTGATCCGGCCGCTTCGTAGAGTCGGCAAGAGCACCGCCGTCAGCAAGGCGATAATCGCCACAACCACGAGCAGCTCGATCAGCGTGAAGGCGGAGCCCACGGGGCAAGCTCGGGGCTTGCTGCGTGGAGCCCGGTCGGTTTCGCGGCGCTGACGTATCATGCCTGTCACCGAGGCGTCGCCATTTCCACGCCTCATGTACGTTATATCGCCGGCCGGACAAACGGGCGGTTCACCAGCAAGAGGTGCCGTAGACGCCCAGCAGTTCAGCCAGGTCGGCCAGGTCGACGTCGCCGTCGCGGTCGAGGTCCCCGTCCGCGCACGTAGCGCCGCTGGTAGCACCGTAGTGGCCGAGCAGCTCGGCCAGGTCGGCCAGATCCACGTCGCCGTCCGCGTCGAGGTCGCCGATGCACCCTTCCCCGTTGATCACCTCACCGTTGCCGTCGTAGTTCATGACCCACAGCCGATAACCGTCCACGTAGCCGTCGTCGCTGTTCAGATCTTCCTGGTCAAAGATGGCGATGATGTCGAACGGCGACGGCGGCGGCTGGCAGATGTCGAAGCCGCAGCCTCGGCCGAGCCTGACCGGCATCGTTCGCCCGGTTTGGTCCGCGAGCACCAGCTCACCCTCCGGGCCCCAGTCCTCCGTACTGACAAAGCTCACGTCGTTCACGCGCACCAGCGAACCCTGGTAATGTTCGGCCCCCACCAGCCGCTGCGGGTCGAAAATGAATACGTCATTGGCATCCTTCACCTCGGAGAGCGTGACCAGTTCCGGCGTTGGCAGACCGTAACCCGCTTCGAGCAGGCAAATGTCGAAGTCTGCCGCGGGGTTGTTGCTGTGCTGCTCGTTGATGTTGGTCTTTCCGCGGAAGGCCAGACCGGGGGCCCGGGCGCGGATCTCGATCAGGTCGCCGCGCTGGAACGCGTACCCGCTGTTGGGATCGTGGCTCAGGCGGTCGAGTTCGGCGAGCCACTCCTCGTCGGTGTA
>CAZDTB010000270.1:0-6753 GCA_964508075.1 uncultured Planctomycetales bacterium | reverse complement strand
TCAACAACACTCTGCGCTCTCCGCGCTCTCTGCGGTATGAATAGTCCGGGTTAGACCTTCCACCGGAAGTCTCGCGGCAAGCGGCGTTCCAAGGGTTGCGATGCGCCTAACATCTTTTGCAACAATCAGTTACAGAGAATTCGCCAGGCGTGGCTCATGCCAGATTGGCATGGTCCCCGAAGGCGGCAGGGCACGCGCCTCGACGTGCCCTGCACCTCTTTCAGCCTCACGCTTTACGCGAACTTAGCGCGCTTCGCGTCGATGTCCGCGATCATCCGGTCGAACGAGTCCGCGAACTTCTGCACGCCCTCTTCCAGGAGTTGGTCGGTCACCTTCCGCATGTCGATGCCGGCGGTGGTAAGGCGCTCGATGACGGCGTAGGCCTCGTCGACGTCGAGATCGATGGTCCGGACGGCGGTGCCGTGGTCGCGGAAGGCGTCGAGCGTGTTCGGTGGCAGGGTGTTGACCGTGTCGGGTCCGATCAGCGTGTCGACGTACTTCGTGTCCGAGTAAGTCGGGTTCTTCGTGCTGGTGGAAGCCCAAACCGGGCGTTGGACGCGGGCACCGGCGGCGCGGAGCCCGGCGAACCGGTCGGATTCGAACACGTTCTGGTAGCGATCGTACGCGATCTTTGCGCTGGCCATCGCCGCCTGGCCGCGGAGCGTTGCCAGGGTCTGCTCGCCGGCCTCGATCCGCTCGGTGAGATGCTTGTCGACCAGCGTGTCAATGCGGCTGACGAAGAACGAAGCGACCGAAGCCACGCGATGGATCGGGCGGCCACCCCCCTGCATCGTTCTCAGGCCGTCGAGATAAGCCTGGATGACGTGTTCGTACGTCTGGATCGCGAAGATCAGCGTGACGTTGACGTTGATGCCCTCGCCGATCAGCGTGCGGACGGCCGGGATGCCGGCTTCGGTCGCGGGCACCTTGATCATCACGTTGGGGCGGTCGATGGTCTGAAAGATTCGCCGGGCCTCGGAGATTGTCTGCTCGGTGTCGTGGGCCAGCTTGGGGTCAACTTCGATGCTGACGAAGCCGTCGCGACCGTCCTTTTCCTGGTAAATCGAGCGCAGTTGGTCGGCCGCGTCGGCGATGTCGCGGAACGCCAGGGCTTCGTAGATTTCGTAAGCTTTGCTGCCGTCCCGGGCGAGCTCGCGGAGCCGGTCGTCGTAGGCGCTGCCGGCGGCGATCGCCTTCTGGAGAATCGACGGGTTCGACGTCACGCCGGTGACGCCCTCCTTGATCAGCTCACGGAGCTGGCTGTTGCGCAGCAGGTCGCGGCTGATGAAATCGAGCCAGATGGCCTGGCCGAGGTCGATGATCTGTCGCATGCGGTCAACCATTGCGGGTTCGTTCCTTATGTGCGCTGAGGCCGGTTGCCAGAGATCCTCCTGATGATCCGTGATCAGACATTTTACACCGAACGACCCGATCTGGCTTAGCGCTCACCCCATATTTGTGGGACAGGTTTCTGGCCTGCCTCTCTCACCGGTCGGAGACCGGTCCCACAGGAGTTGTCGGATCGGCTCTTAGTCGTCCGAGATTTGCCCGTGCTCCTTCTGCCACCTTGCCAGCAAGTTGTCCATCAACCGCAAGCCTGCCGTGCGCGTCGTCAGCGTCTCGTCCAGCTGGCGGGTGTACAACGCGTCCAACACCTGCTTGAAAACCGGCCCGGGCTGGACGCCCCGCGCGACCAGATCGTCCCCCGTGACCAAGGGCGGCGGTTGGATCGCTTCCGGAGCGATCGAGTCGACGCGTCCGGCGAGGGCTGCACGCCGACGCTCGCCGTCCGGCAGCTCGAGGTGGCGCGTCTCGGCCCACGCCCGCAGATCGGCAAAGGCCGGTTGTGCCAGCAGACGCTTCAGTCCCGCCAGCGAGAGCCCTTCCGGGTCGTCCAGGTCGGCGTGATGCTCGGCCAACCACACTACCGTTTCGCGCTGCTCGTTCGAGCAGGTCAGCGCCCGGCAAATCGCCTGAATCGCCTTCGTCTCGCGGTCGACGATCAGCGCGGCAAAGGCCAACGGAAATGAGACGCGTTGCGGCAGCCGCCCCAGCAGCCTGCTGCCCGCCGCGGTCTGATCAGCCCGCCAGGCGGCACCCTCCCAGAGATACGGGTGTAAGTCGCACTCGACCAGCAGGTCGAACGCACGCCGCCGGGTGGGGTGCGTCAACATCTTCTCAAGCTCTTCGCGCACGCGCTCGGCGGCGACGGTCGCGAGCTTGGAGGCGTGGTCCCTCAGCGCGGCGAAGGTGACCGGCTCGATCTCAAAATCGAGCCGGGCCGCGAAACGCACCGCCCGCACGAGGCGCAGATGATCCTCGGCGAAGCGAGCCGAGGGATCGCCGATGGCGCGAATCAGCCTGGCCTTCAGGTCTTCGCGCCCACCGACGTAGTCGATCAGCGCATGCCTGAGCGGATCGAGAAACATGCCGTTGACGGTGAAGTCGCGCCGCTCGGCGTCGTGGCGGGCGTCGCAGAAATGGATCTCGCTCGGTCGCCGCCCGTCCAGGTATTGCCCGTCGGACCGGAACGTGGCCACCTCGATCCACTTGCGCTGCTCGCGCACCAGCACCACGCCGAACTGGGCCCCGACCTTTCGGGTTCGCCGAAACAGTTGGCAGATGCGTTCCGGGGGCGCGTCGGTGGCGACGTCATAGTCCTCCGGCCGCAGTCCCAGCAGCAGATCGCGCACGCACCCGCCGGCCAGCAAGGCCTGATGAGCGGCCACCGTCAGCTTGCGGACTATGCGTACCGCCCCGTCGGCGGCGGCGGGCAGTTCAGCCTCGAACGGAAACGACTGACTCATCGGCGTACATGATACAAGACCGGCGGGCAGAATGGCTCGCCGGGGCGGCGGGATCACTGGCTCGGTCGAACATGCCCGCCGCGCGCAGAAAAAACCCGGCCGAATGCCGGGTTCTCTCACGAAGACGAGGCCGATGGGACTCGAACCCACAACCTTCGGATCGACAGTCCGATGCTCTAGCCAATTGAGCTACGGCCCCCACGGGCTGCGTTCCCACCCCCGTTCATCAACTATTTCGGCATTTTAGTGAGCCGTGAGGGCAAGTCAAACCGAATTCCCGCCCCGAATGCCCCGTGACCGCTTGGGGCGGTCCAGCCGCCTGGACAACACGGTTGGGCCAGGACATACCGGATGCTCGGGGCGTATGCACAACTCGCCGGTCGATTCCGCCGATACGCGTCGGGGCGGTGTGTTGTCCGCGTGCCGCGTAGGTGCGTGGTGGCGGGCGGACGTTATTGGACGATCCGGACGAGCTCATGGGAACAAATAAGGTCCGCGTATTGATCGTCGACGACAGCGGTGTTGTGCGGTCGGTTTTGAAGACCGCCCTGTCGAGCCACCCATCGATTGAGGTGGTCGGTTCGGCGCGGGACGGTGTGGAGGGTTTGCAGCAGATCAAGGTGTTGCGCCCGGACGTCGTCACGCTGGACGTGGAAATGCCGAAGATGAACGGTCTGGAGCTGCTGGACCGGGTCGGGGGAAAGATTCCGGTATCGTTCGTGATGTGCTCGGCGCTGACGCAGGCGGGAGCCCAAACGACCTTCGAGGCGCTGGAGAAAGGGGCCTTCGACTACGTAGGCAAACCGGAGCGCGGGGGCCTCGCCGGAAATCCCGCGTTTCGCAGCGAGCTGCACGAGAAGATCCTGGCGGCGGCCCGCGCGAAGGGACGCATCCGACACATTCGGCGGCAGGCGGCGGCCCCGGCCGGGATTGGGCGGCTCCCGCCCAATCGTAACCGGGGCTGGGTGGTCGGGATCGGAGCCAGCTGCGGGGGGACGCAAGCGCTGCGGGCGATCCTGCCTGTCTTCCCGAGCGATTTCGTGCCGATTGTGCTGACACAGCACATGCCGGCGCAGTTCACGGGGCCGTTCGCAACGCGGCTCGACCGATTGTGTGCGATGCACGTTCGCGAAGCGCGGGACGGGATGCCGCTGAAACCAGGCATGATTGTGCTTGCTCCGGGAAGCCATCATCTGCGCCTGGTTCGGAACGGCGTGTCGTTGTGCGTGAAGCTGGACGACGGGCCAAAGGTTTCGGGACACCGCCCGTCGGTTGACGTGATGTTCGACTCGTTGGCGTCCGCGTGCGGACCGCGTTGCGTGGGCGTGATCTTGACCGGGATGGGGCGCGACGGGGCCGCGGGCATCCGGGCCTTGCACGGCGCTGGCGCCCCCACGATCGCGCAGGACGAGGCCAGCAGCCTCGTGTACGGCATGCCGAAGGAGGCGGTCGCGACCGGCTGTGTCGACCGGAGCGTTGCCTTGACCCGGATCCCATACGCAACGTCGAACCTCCTTCAAGATAGCCCGGCCACCCCAGCGGGATCACGGGCTGAGCAGCGATCATCGCCGGTCTAGGCCGACTGCATGCGTGCGGTGCGTGTTGGGCTGTCGGGTCATAAATGCGGCTCTCGGGTGTGGCATGGGGGGTGATGGCCGGGATAGTCGCAAGACGGCGCATGCCCGGTAGGCATCTGGGCGAAGGGGCGCGCGATTTTCAAAACAGTGTGGCCAAACCGGACGATGTATCAGTGAGATGGTCTGACCACAGCGATCCCCGGGGGGCGGCCATGCCGCTTGGCCGGCAAGGCCAGATGCGGATCCCTGTCCAGCCGATCCGAGCACGGCGCCGGCCGGTTCGACGGAGTACGTGGCGTGGACGTACGCTTCATCAACCCGTTCGTGCAAGGCATCGACAGTGTCTTCCAGACGATGCTGAGCATTCAGCCGAAGCGCCGTCCGGTCAAGATCGACCGGGCCAGTGGCAACGGTGCCGCGTTGACTTCGCTGGTCGGGCTCAGCGGACAGGTGCAGGGGGTGGTGGTGCTGCGGTTTCCGCTCGACACCGCTCTGCGGCTCGCGGGGCGGATGCTTGCCACGGAGATAAACGAGGTTAACGAAGAAGTGGTCGATGCCATCTCCGAGATCGTGAATATGGTGGCCGGTTCGGCTAAAGCCAAGCTCGGCTATGATCCGCCGCTGAACTTGGGCCTGCCGACGGTGGTGCAAGGCGACAACTACCGGATGAGGTACCCCACCGGGTCAACCTGGCTCAAGGTGCCATTCGAGAGTGAGGTAGGGGAATTCGCGCTCGAAGTGACCTTCGAGTCAGACTGAGGGACCGAACGTGAAAGCACTGGTTGTCGACGACTCGATGACGATCCGCCGAATCGTGATCAAGGCCCTCGGGATAGCCGGCATCACCGACGCAGCGGAAGCCGGCGACGGCATGGAGGCGGTGCAGGCGGTCAAATCCGACAAGTTCAACGTGATCCTGCTCGACTGGAACATGCCGAAGATGTCCGGGATCGACACGCTGCGCACGATTCGCCGGTCCGGGAACATGACGCCGGTCATCATGGTGACGACCGAAGCCGAGAAGTCGCGTGTGATCGAAGCCATCAAGGCCGGGGCCAACGACTATCTGATCAAGCCGTTTTCACCGGAACAGTTGGCGGAGAAAGTCAAGAGCGTGGTTGCGGCGCCGGCATAGCCCGCGGGGCCCGCCGGTTCACCTCCCCAGAGGATGGCGCTCGCGTGCGGCCGGCGCGAGCACGTTCGTCGATCTCACGGCAGACCCCTGCGACAGGATCTCCAGTGGAACTGGCTACGCCGGTGGCGCCCGGTTACGATGGATCTGCGAGGCGTGAGAGACGCGTGTTGGCCGAGCATGAATCCGGCTCGGGCGGCGCGGAGCATGAGATGATCTCCAAAGGATGACGGTGGCCGGCTTCGCCTCGAACTGGCCGACCTGTGAGAAGCTCGCGATGCGTCTGATCGTGCTCGAGAGAAGCACGCAACTGGCGGAGATTACCTGCCACGAGGAAGCCGTCTACCTCGGCTCGGACGAACAGTGTGAGGTGCGTCTACCCGATCCGCAGATCGCTTCGCACTTGGGGGTCATCTACGCCGAGGAGGACGGCGTCTGGGTCTTTGAACAAGTCGATCAGGCCAGTCAGGTGCAACTGAACGGCGCGACGATCACCGAGAAAGTCCGGTTGAGGGTCGGCGACCAGCTCAAGATCCAGGACTACATCATTCGGGCGGAATCCAAGCGTGAGCCGACCGTGGCAGCCGTGCCTCCGCCGACCGTGAAACGGACGTCGGTTGACCGGATGACGCGTTTCGTGCAATACCGCCTCCCCCCGGGAACCGTCATCAAGAAATCGACCGACGAGGTGACGGTTGGGCCGGAACAGATGGCGAAGGTCGGTCGAACAAATGTCCTTCTCGGGCAGTGCGTGACGGTCGAAGAGCTGATGGAGGTCGGCTTGCAGGTGCTGATCGAGTTGTTCGGCGCACATCGAGCCTGGATGGGTGTCCGCCGCCTGAGCTACGGCGGGTTGGAATACGTGGAGGGGCGTCTCTCAACCGGCCAGACGGCGGATCTGCCGGCGATCGGCGAAAACCTCAAGCCACGCGCGCTCGATCGTGACCAGTTTGCCCTGCTGCCCTACGGGGACGACTCGGATCGCATCCCCGTGCTGGCGGGCCCGCTGATGGGAACCGACGGATCCCTGGGGATGGTCTTTATCGATGCGGGCGAGACCGACCGGCGATTCGATACCCACGATCTGGATTTCTTCATCTTGTTGTTGAGCACCCTCGCCGCCCAGTTGGAGGCGATCTTCACGCAGATCGCCAAGAACCGGGCGGCAATGCTCGAGGGCGAGGTGACCGTCGCCCACGCAATCCAGAACCGTCTCACTCCGCGCAAGCTGCCGCAG
>CAZDTB010000269.1:0-6782 GCA_964508075.1 uncultured Planctomycetales bacterium | reverse complement strand
CATACGATGCTGTGGACGTTGTGCGCCGGTTGCACAGTCGGCCCTGACTACAGGCCTCCGGCGACTCGGACCCCGGAATCATGGAGCGATACCTCACTGAGCGCTGTTAGCGCGGGCCGTGCGGAACTGGACGAGTGGTGGAAGGTCTTTGGCGACCCGCTGCTCGACGAATTGGTCAAGCGGGTAGTGCACTCCAATCTCGATCTCAGGATAGCCGCAGCGCGGGTCCGGCAGGCTCGCGCACATCGTGGAGCCGCGGCTGGGGGGCTGTGGCCCCAGGCCACAGTGACCGCGAACTACGCGTACAAGGGCCGTAGCCGGTACAAGAAGCCCGAGAAATCGGGTGATTCCGCGGCACATCAGCTCGGTGACATAGTCACCCGCGAAGTTGGCGACGACATCTTTGACGGTTCGCTTGACGCGTCGACACTTGCCGGCGATGTACTGGGCGAGACCCTGTCGAATGCTCTGATTCAGAGGCGCGCGAGCAACGGAGGTTCGCGGGCCCAAGACCTCTACGAACTTGGCTTTGATGCCAGTTGGGAGATCGACATCTTCGGCGGAGTGCGTCGAAGCGTGGAGGCCGCCGAGGCGGAGATCGAGGCGGCACAAGAGAACCTCCGCGACATGCTGGTCACGCTGCTGTCGGAAGTGGCCCGCAATTATGTTGAGGCGCGCGGTTTCCAGAGGCGGATCGCGATTGCGCGCGAGAACATCACGGCTCAACAAGAGACGCTCGAACTTACGTGCGTCCGATTCGAGGGTGGCTACGCGAGCGAGTTAGACGTAGCCCAGGCCGAAGCGCAGCTGGCCTCGACGCGCTCTCGAATTCCGGTCCTCAAGACGTCCTTTCACCAGGCCGTGCACCGTCTCAGCGTGCTGTTTGGTGAGCATCCCGGCGCGCTATTGGCCGAGTTGTCCGAGGCGCGGCCGATTCCCGTGGCACCGCCGGAGATTCCTGTCGGATTGCCGTCAGCCCTACTGCGTCGTCGGCCAGACATCCGGCGTAGCGAACGGCAGTTGGCTGCCGCTACCGCCCGCATTGGTGTTGCCACATCTGAGCTGTTCCCGAGGTTCTCGATCACTGGGTCGTTCGGGTCGCAGACACACGACATGCGACATTTCGTTGACCGCAGGAGCCTGTTCTGGACTGTCGGGCCAAGCGTGAGCTGGCCGATATTCGATGCTGTTCGAATTCGAGCCAACATGGAAGTTCAGAATGCAATTCAGCAAGAGGCCATGGCCCGGTATGAGCTGACCGTACTCGCCGCCTTGAACGAAGCCGAGCATGCGATGACCGCTTTCCAGCAAGCGCACGAGCGATACCGCCACGTCTCCGATGCAGTTGACGCCAATCGGCGTGCGGTCGCCGCCGCCAATGAGCGTTACGTCTCGGGTATCGCCGGCTTTCTGAGCGTGCTTGAATCCCAAAGGTCGCTGTACAGGACTCAAGACGAACTCGAGCAAAGCAGGATGACGACCACGTTGAATGCCATCGCTTTGTACAAGGCGCTTGGCGGAGGCTGGCAAGAAAACGCGCCGGGGGATGCCGCGACGACAGCGGGCGCAGCCGTATTCTCGTCCCGTTGCATCCGAACCGAAGTGCACGGCTCAAGGCGCGCCTCAAGAGTTGGTCACTGAGTTGGTCAGTCGTTACTTAGTGGTGACTTGCCATCGAGTTCTCAGTGACTTGTTGCCCACTTGTAACCCTCGTTCTTGGCCGAAAAGCGTGTTGTAATTACCTGTTCTGCAAGTGGTTGCGCGCCGACAAAAGACTTCCCTGGCTGTGCGTCATGCGGCCACGCGCCATTAGCCGGGCGGGTTGACGTCCAGCCTGGTCGGCTGGCCGTCGCGACCCGCACAAGGCCCATAACCAGCTTTCAGACAATAGCTTATGGATTCTGTCACCTGGCCGGGACGGTGGTAGTTACCATTTTTGGCCACCCGCCCCTGACCCATTTCGCATCAGCGAGTTCTGACCCACCAGGGCCGGTGGCCGAAGCGGTCCGATTGTGGCGCGTGGCTCGTGCGGCATGGGCCAGACTGGGCGCCCAGCCGGCGGTGGCGGCGTACAGCACCCGGAATCAGCGTCGCAACGCCTGCCGAGACCGGCTGAGCCGTGCCACACAGCCCGTGCCCTATTCTCAGTTCTGTTCGACTAGGGCCGGCACTTCCACCGCCGTCAGATCCCTGATCGGTTTCCGCTGCGCAAATAGGTTCGGCAAGACGGTCGCCGCTTCGTCCGACTGGACGAACCAGCGCCGCTTGTAGTAGATGATCTCCTCTGACAAGCCATAGCACCGCAGTTCTTCACGATTACTGCAGCACCGGCGCGCTTCTGCGAATGCACCCGTCGTTCAAGTCAGCAAAACGCAGCCCTTTCGATCAGGGCTATGCGATCATCGACCCTTCCACTCCCGACCGCGTGTTACGCGACGCCCGACGAGTTCGAAAACGCGGTATCGTCCAGCTCTGCACGACGGTTGACGCTTGGTCTCCCGAAGCGCAGCAGCATGGGTTGGGCCGAAGGTGTCTGGAAGCGATCCTCGGCGAGCCCGGCTGGACAGTACGTATCCTGACCAAGAACACCGCCGTTGTTGAGGATTACGGATTGATCGCCCGCTACCCCGAGCGCGTACTCGTTGGCCTGAGCATTACGCCACCAGCCAACAAGCCCAAAGTAGTTTCCGCTCTTGAGCCGCACGCATCTTCGATTCCCGAGCGCATTTCAGCTCTCCGCGAGGCCCGCAGACGCGGCCTGCGCACCTACGCTATGTTCTGCCCTCTCTTGCCTGGCGTGTCAGACCAAGCTGAGCAGATCCACGAACTGGTGCAGCTTGCTGCCGAATGTGATGCGGAGGAGATATTCACGGAGCCCGTGAACGCACGGGGCCCGGGCCTCCGATTGGCCCAGAACGCTTTGGAGGAAGCAGGTTTCCGTTCCGAGGCTCAGGCCGTCGGAAAAGTGCGGCGCGGCGAAGAATGGTCTCGGTACGCCAGAGAGCTGGTTCAGAATATGCAACGCAGCGTCCGTTCCCTCTACGACATCAACAAACTCCGCATCCTGCTGTATCCATCGCGGCTTCTGCGGAAGGACGAGGAGCGGATTCGCGTCGATGACGCTGGCGTAGTGTGGCTGGGCAAGAGTTGACGGCGTTCGCCTGCACATGGCTCGCAGAGGTCCGAGCTACAACGGGATGAACTACTCAGCGTCCCGTGTATGCCGGCGGTGTCGTTCTCATTGCGGCGATGAAGCCACCTGCAAGCTTGGCTTCAAACGCCTTCCTCTGGGCCTCGTGGCCCTTGCCGTTGCTGGGCAGTTTCAGAAGCCCCAGTCGCTGTGCTTCTCGCTCGATTGACTCCAGCCCACGCTCGGCCGCTCGTAGAAGTGCCCTCACTATATGGCTTGCGCTGAGCCGGCTTCCGGTGGCTTGTCGGTAGATGGAAACCAACGTCGCCAAGGTTGCGTCCGTCTCGGGAGTCAAGACAAACTCTCGCTTGATGGGGGATGGTCGCGGACCCACACCATGGTCTGAGACCAGAGTGACTTCGACCGTTTCGAGGGAAGAAGAGGACGCCCCCGGCCGTGACGAGTTTGGCGAAAGCGCCCTGGCGACGGCCCCTCTGTCGAGGAGCCGCGCGACAGAGCTCGTTGGCGGAGGATCTGTCAGTGTCTTCGGCATGATTACGATTCCTCACGGCCACTGACAAGTTCGTCGGCGATTCGAACCGTGGCCTGCTCAACCTGCGCGTGATACGGCGGCAGCGTGCCCGCAAGAAACTCGTCTCGGTTGAGGACACGATGCTCCAACTCCGCAGCCAACTGGCGATATTGCCGCGCAGCCGCAACGCGGTTGAACTTCGGGATCTGGAACAACGTCTTACCCTTGCCGGACAGCGTCGGGATGATCACGGCCTGAGAAATCGTGGTCTGGAACCGCCGGCCAGGCATCGCATCGTTGACCACGGCGTCGAGTTCGGCCTTCAGCCGGGTCGCACGGCCGTCGACGTTTGTGAACACAACGCCAAGCACTTCAAGTTCCGGGTTCCGATGCGCCCGTACGTCTGCGATGTCGTTGAAAGCCTCACTCAGGCCGCCAAGCGACAGCGGGTGAGGGAATGCCGACAGCAGGAACCATTCTGATGATGCATATGACGCCACGGTCGTCGTCGCGGCGGCCGAGGGCGGCGTATCCAGAAAGATAAAATCGTATAGCTGCCTCGCCAAGCTCAAGGGGCGGTCAAGGATGCATGTTCGGTCGATGAACTTCGAGATCAGCGTGTCCAACTCTGATAGCTGCGGGCGCGACGCGATAAGATGCACGCCACGCGGCAGGTTCTCCGTCACAGCCAGGCTCTGGACGGTTTCCTCCGTGGTCAGCAGTTCAAGCGAACCGGCGAAGCTGTTCTCGGGAACGCCGAGATGGCGCGTAGCGCCGGCGGCCGGATCAAGGTCGATAACGAGGCACCGACGGCCCTCCAGCCCAAGAGCGGCCGCCAGATGCACGCTGTTCGTTGTCTTCCCGGTTCCACCCTTCTGATTCCCCACTGCGATTACGATTCCAAGCGGTATTTGATTGTTCATTTGAACCTCCCTCGTGTTTGTCGATGTAAGCCGGCGTTTCGCGCACCGTGATGGACGATGCGCTGGCAGGCCTTCCCGATGGTGGGAAGTCGCTCCTACCAAACCCCTCAACAGACTTCTACCTCAGATCAACCGCTGAGCGCAAGCCCTGAATGACACGCGGAAAACCGTACGGCCCGATGCGCTGTGCGCGCCCGGCAGCCGACATCCGGAAATCCTGATGGCAGGACATCCTGACATCCGGCTGTTACCGATTCGGAATCCCCCCTTGTGAACTGGGCGAGTTTCGATCTACGTTGGCGGGAGCGGTGTGCATCGTGCATACACGTGCGGCCGTCATAAAGGACTACGATATAGACTAATGAGGCGAGCCAACTGAAGCCGGGAGCTTCGGAGCGACCTGCAGCGGTCGCTCGCTTCCGAGGCACCGATCAGGTTGACCGGTCGTCGCGTTCGTGTGCGACAGTGACGTGGCAGTCCTGTCGTAGCGCAGAACGCGCTTCTTGTCAACGTGCGTCTTCAACGTGCCGAGATCACCCTGGTTTCCTTCGCTCCGCGCTCGCCACCGGGCAACGCAGGCACCCGTGAAGCGCCTGCTTCTCAACTGGGGGACAGGATGACGCAAGCGTACGAGAGGCAAACTGACAGCTTCGACAACTTGAGGAGAAGGGCTCGGAAGCCCGCCGGCGGTTTCTGCTTCATTCCGGCAGGAGTTCTGCTGGCCGCCTGGTGGGCCTTCAGGACGGAGAAAATCCGTCTGTTGGACCTCCGAGTATGGCTCGCGTGTTTTGAGCTCGTAGCGCGCCGCTGCCGGCTCCAGAAAGGCCGTTTCCCGCGCTATCAATGGCGTGAAATCCAGCCGCTGACCGGTCTGGCCGACGCTGGACATGTTCGACGGGCGGTGGGTCGGCTTCAGGAGGTTGGCTTACTCCGGTGGGACGCGACGCGGATCACCTTCCCCGCATCCGCCCGAGATGTGCGAGTTGCCGATGCAGACACGATGCACGCCTGGATACGGGCTGTGCCCAACCGGAAACGGAAGGTGCCCGTGCCCCGGCGGCTGTTGCTCCATGTAGCCCGCTCTCAGCGTCGAGTCCTCATCGCCACGGCGTTCGGGCACATGCTCCGGTGCATGTACTACCGAGAGAAACAGTGTGTCTCGGGCGGCCGCTGCAAGGCCCCGTGGGTTGCTGAAGTCTTCAAGGTGGATGAGCGCACCGTCAAGGACGCCAGGCGGTCCTTGATTCTCGCCGGCTGGCTGATTCCGCAGGAATCGCCGCAATGGGCGATGAACCGATGGGGCTTGGCTGTCGTCATCAACCTGTCGTGGGAGGCGCCTGGGCGGCCAGAGCGTGCGAGATCCCCACGCCGTTCCGGCAGAATCGTCATCGGATCCCCACCCCCTTATGGGAACAAAGAACTCTCTTCGAGATCAAGAAACCAGAAACCCGCCAGCGGGCCAGCCTGGTGTTCAAAGAACAAAAGACGCCTCTGGCCACCCACGCTTCGGCACCTCACCCCAAACGACTTGAAGGACTCGGCCAGATTGCAGGCGCTCTTTGCGCAGGCCGCCAATGCCGGATTCGTCAGGCTGACGGAATCGCAACGGCTGGACTTCTTCTCGGCGGCGGAGCACGCCCTACGAACCGCAGAGTGGAACCCATGCGGCTTGTTTTTTTCCGTGGTTCGCGCGGGTTGGTGGCATCACATCAGCCAAGATGACGAAGATCGAGCCCGGTCAAGACTCCGGCGTCTGGACGAGATGCAACCACGAACACGCGAGGCCGTCGCGGCTTAAACCTGTCACGCACATCAGGAGGGGGAAGGCATGCCAACCGTCACCATAGAGTTCTTCCACGAAACCGTCCGAAATACCGACCATCCCGAAGCGGTGCGACTCCGCCGCGTGCTGCAGGAAATGGCGTTCAAATACGGCACGCAGGTGGGTCGCTTCGAGGTCGAGAACGGCGTTGTCACGTTCCGCGTTGGGAGCAAGGAAATGTGCGCCGCTGTCCTGCGTCAGTTGAGGTCGGCGATGCAGAGCGTGCCAGAGCTGCTGCTCGACGAACCGGAGTTCGAACGAAGAACGGAGAGGATCAGGCGGAAACGGCGGCGAGAATGAGCGAGGAGAGAAGGACGGTTCAGCTACCACCGGCGCCCGGCGGACGCCGGTGGTAGCCGCACGGCGACGATGTCG
>CAZDTB010000268.1:0-6784 GCA_964508075.1 uncultured Planctomycetales bacterium | reverse complement strand
ATCTCCTCCCGCACGATCCGCTCAACCTTCCGCAGTGTGCGATACCCCAGCGGCAGATACGTGTACATCCCCGCCGCAACCTGCCGAATCAGACCCGCCCGCAGCATCAGCACATGCGACGCGGCGGTCGCATCCTTCGGCGTCTCCTTCGTGGTCGGAATAAAGAACTTGCTCCAACGCATAAGCGTTCGCTCCGTGGTTCAGAATCAACCCGGGCAGACCGGGAAAGACGGCATTGTCACAGCCTAACCGCGAACATGCAAACGCGCCGGAGATCGGGTGCCACTGGCGGCTTGTCCGCCAGTGTTTTTTCTGAGATGTAGCGGCCGATGTCTCGTCAGCCGGGGATCAAATTCGGATTAGGTCGGTCCCCGAGTTGAGCTTTACCGGACAGTCGCGGGCGGGTTTGTCACGGCGGGCAAAAAACAGAACTCAAGCCGGCGTCTGCCCAGCCGCGTCCACCGATAACATCAGCGACAAATCCGTGCGTCCTCGGGGTATAATCGTTTAGAGGACCCCGATTCTCGACCGCTGGTCGTCGGCGTTGAAAAGCGGAGGCTGCGGGACGGCTGGCTGCCTAGAATTGAGCAGCCGGTGGCGGACACCCGGCGAAAGGGCCACCGAGGAGGGGCAGGTGATGAAGCATCGTAACAGTCAATCCGTTTTGGCAACTTGTTTGATCGGTCTCGGGCTGCTGGCCGCGGGCGGCTGCCCGATGGTGGTGCCGCTGGTCGGCGACGCCCTGCTCGGGCCCCAGCCGGGCACCTACTATGTCGAGCAAGCCGACGGCGAGCTGTTGTACTACCAGTTGCCGGAAGCACGCGGCCAGGACGGGAGCTGGGTCCGATTGACCGACGACGGGGCGTGGTACGTGGGCGCGGGCTTCTACCGGCTTTCCGAGGACTACGAGTGGTCTTGGGACCAAGCCAGCGAAGGCCTGACGCTCGACGATTTCCTCCAGCTCTACGATCCGCTGCCGGCGGTTCCCGCGGCACCGTGAATTGCTGACCACCTTCGAATCTCACGGCCGACACGGCCGTGCCACACGGGAGGGTCTTTCGAGTGTGGCACGGCTGTGCCAGCCGTGAGCCGATGACGCGCATTCACATCGTTACGCCGGTCAATGCACGCCGTGCAGCATCGGCTTGAGCACGCGCATCAGTAGCAACATGATGACGGTGGCGCCGGCCGCCACGATGCCAAAGATCAGGAAGTACGCGGTCGGCGTCATGGTACCCCAGTAGCCGCCGGCGAAATGCGCCAGCCAGTTGGCGGCACCGCCGGTCGTAAGGAACCACAGCCCCATGAACAACCCGACGTACTTCGGGGGAGCCGCCTTGGTGACGAGTGACAGCCCAACCGGTGAGAGGCACAACTCGCCGATCGTAAGCAGCAGATAGAACAGCAACAGCCAGCCGATGCTGACGCGTAAGAGCGAGGACTGACGGTAGATTGACGTCAAGGCTTCACAGAACTGCGGTTCGGCACCGTTGGCGAGCACCTGAGCCTGGTCTCTCACCGAGAGTATCCCGGTGGTGGTAAGGGTGCGAGTACCCGGATCCCAGAACACCTTCTGCACTTGCTCCTCGCCGTTCTCCTCGGTGGGCCACCCGGCGATAGGCGTGATGTCTACGACCTCGGGCGGCAGCGTTACCTGGACATCCCAAGTGGCATCCTTCGCCATCTGCCCGGCCTTCTTGGCCAGGCGCACCTCTTCGGCGCGCTCTTCAGCCCGCTCGGTCAAGTCCTCGACCGCCTGTTGGTACGCCTCGGGGCTCGACATGCCGAGGCCGTGCATCCAGTCGAGATCGGTGAGCACGCCGCTCATGTGCAACGCGCCGCTATCGTAGCGCAGTCGCGTGGCACCGTAGAACACGCGTTTCTCTTTTCCGTCGTGCTGCTCTTCCAGCGTATATAACCGACCGGCTTCGTCTGGCTGAAGGCCCGCGGGGAGCGCGGACAACGCCGCACTGGTTGGCTTATTTTCCGAAGCACCGGCGGCGAGTATCGCGCCGTATGCGAGCGTGGCGAAGAAGACGCCCATTGCCATTTTCATCGGCGTGGAAGGCTGCTTCCTGCGTTTTTCGAGAAATGTCCAGAGGACGGCGAAGACGGGCGCCAGGGCGATGATATATAAGGGATTGATCGATTGCGACCATGCGGCGGGCATGCTCCATTCGGACAATCCGCCCGGTGTACCCGCGGTCTCTGCGGTTTGAGTTTCGATCACGACTTCGGGAGTTGTAGCCTGAAACACATGGAGATTGGAGTGTTTCTCCGCCCAGAGGTTCATCACGTTTGCCGCTTGTTCGAATCCGATCCAGAACAGGATGCAGAACACACAGATGACGACCAGCACGATGCTGCGATCGCGATAAACGTGGCTGGGGACCTCTTTGACAGGCCCTTGGGTCGGCTGCTCGGTCTCTTGGGACTTTTCCGCCTCGGGTGCCGCTTCTTCGGCGGCGATCTGCCTCGATCGTCGCTCGACGGAGCCCATGCCGAGCACATAGACAATCAATCCGAGCACCATCCCCACGCCGGCGGCGCCGAAGCCCCAGTGGTAGCCGTAATTCGGATTGTCGGCCAACCAGCCGCAGATGAGTGGACCGATGAAAGCACCAAGATTGATGCCCATGTAGAAGATGGTAAACGCACTGTCACGGCGTTCGTCGTCGGTGCGGTAAAGCGCCCCCACCTGGGTGGAGACGTTCGGCTTCAGGAGACCGACGCCCCCGATCAGGAAGCCCAGCCCGGAGTAAAAGAACGGCAGCGGCTCGAACGCCAGCAGGAAGTGACCGATCGCGATGAGAATGCCGCCGAGAAAGACCGACCAGCGTGCGCCCAGGAGTTTGTCGGCGAGGATGCCGCCGATGACGGGCGTAACGTAGACCAGGGAGGCGTACCACATCATGACCGTGGAAGCTTCCTTCTGGCTCCAGTACAGGTAGTTCACCATGTAGAAGATCAACAGGGCCTTCATCCCGTAGAAGCTGAAGCGCTCCCACATTTCCGTGAAGAACAGCGTGAACAGGCAGGTGGGATGACCGAGGAGTTCGCCGGGGCGTCGCTTTGAAGGAGAATCAAAGCCGGCTACATCGGGTATTTGGCTGGACACGAGTGAAATCTCCCTGAACGGTGTACGAAATCACCCGCCGCGGAGAACGCAAGCGGCCGCCGCGCGGGTGCTCCGATGCCAACGGTATCTCCAGACGCTCGAAACGTCGTCAGAGCATACGGGAAACCGAACCGCACGACCAGTCAGCGCAACAGCGCCTTCCAGACGGACGTGCAAGACGCGCGGGAGTGCGGTAGAGTGGGCGCCGGCGGCCAACTCACCAAACGGAGTCTAAACGATGCCTACGGCAGCATACCCCGAAATGATCACCGGCCTCCCCCAAGCAGACATCCCACTGACCGGCGTGCGCGGCTGGATCTCGCAAGCGACGGACCACCAGGTGGTCTTCCTCGACATCGACCCGATCGGCGAGGTACCGCCGCACAGCCACGGTGAGCAATGGGGCATCGTGGTCGAGGGTGAAATGGAGCTGACCATCGGCGGCGAGACGCGGCGTTGCGGCCCCGGCGACAGCTACCACATCCCCGCCGGCGTGGCGCACGGCGCGAAGTTCCTCTCGCACTTCCGCGCGATCGACGTGTTCGCCGACGCGGACCGTTACCAGCCCAGGTAGTCGGGGCCGGTAACTGCGCCGATCAGCGCGGCGCGACCGCCTAGCCGGTCGAATGGCTCGCCGCGCGCCGCATGGCGTCCGCGTCGAGCCAGAAGTGGTAGCCGACCATCGCAAAGGTTGAGAGCAGGCCGATTCCCATGCAGATGTACCAGAACGTCTGCGGAGTGTAGTGGCTCCACAGCATTTTCTGCACGGCCAATTCACTCTGGCTGAGTGCGTTCGCAATGGTCGGTACGACCTCGCCCTTGGACAGTTGCTCGACCGCGTCGGCGGCGTGTCCCAGTTCGTCGACGAGATAGCGGCGGGCCAACTCGTGCTTGTCTGACAGGCGATCGTAGAGGGGGCCGCCGATGAAGTTGGCTCCCGACCAGCCGACCGCGAAGGGGATGTTCGAGTACCCCATGTAGAGAGCCTTCTTTTCCGGGGGCGCCATCAGACCGATGTACTCGCTGAACTTCGGGCTGCACGCCATCTCGCCGACGGCAAAGACAACTATGCCGAGGACGCACAGCCAGCCGGTGGTCATCGTTCCGGACATCAGCAAGCCCGCGCACGAGATGAACATGCCGACGATCATCGCGCTGATCGGGCGGAACTTCCCGGTGATATAGGAAATCAAGAGCACCAGGATGATGATCGACCCGGCGTCGACATTGACGATCCACTCCGGATTGACCTGGCCATGGTCGGCGGCCATCGTCTGGAAGAACTCCCACCCGGTCACACTGGCCAGGAACGTGGCGATGTCGTTCGAGTCGACCCATTGGTCGATGAAGATCGAGAGTTGATCGAACAGCTGCATGAACATGAACCAAAAGCCGGAGAAGATCGCGAGGAAGACCACGAAGCGAAAGTCCTTGAGCACGCCTAGACTCTCGGCGAACACCTGGCCAGCCCCCTTGCGCTTGTCGCCGGCCTGGGTCTCACCACCCTTGGCGTAGTCCTTGAGGAACAACAGGGTGATCGTGATGTTGACAACGATGATGCCGGCGGCCGCGAAGAAAGCGTACCTCCACTCGAGCAGACGAAGATAGCCACATACCATGGGGCCGATGAACCCGCCGATGTTGACGACCTGATAGAACATTCCCCAGCCGACGGAGGAGTTGCGCTCGTTGACGCAATGTGCGAGCGTGCCATGCAGTGGCGGTTTGAAGATCGCCGTTCCGGTTGCGATCAGGCAGCAGGCCAACATGAAACTCCACCAGCCCGTCGCGAAGCCCATCAGGCCGTAGCCGACGATGTTGACGCCAAAAGCGACCATCAGCGAGAGGCGATAGCCGTACCGATCGGCGAACCCGCCGGTGAACATCGGCAGCAGGCACTGGATCAGCGACCAAACGCCGAAGAAAACGCCTTTGTCGGTGTTGGAGAGCGCGAGTCCTCCCTTTTCAGCTTCGGTAACGATGTAGAGGGCGGCGATGGTGCGGACGCCATAGAAAGAGAAACGTTCCACTAATTCGATGGCGTTGACGACCCAAAAGGTGGATGGAAAACTGGTCATTTGCTGCCAGAAGCTCAACTTGGCGGGCTGCTCTTGGGTCATTAAGGTCTGCTCCTCGAGAAGTATGTGAGTACGTTTCCGGCCAACGAGTTCCGGCACGGCGAGAGCGAGTTGTGTTTACACGTCCGCCGCGCTTCACGCGCCTCGCGGAAGCTGTGCAAAGCCACATCCCCGCGCCAGAATCTGCTCGCGTCCACGATTGGCTTGCCTCTTCCCCCCAAGAGGAACCACAGAGGCCACATGCTAAGGAGATTGGGTGGCCTTCACAAGTGGAGCTTGCAGGCTCGACGTCTCGGTAGGCGCCGGGGATCGCTCTGCTCCCGAAGATGCAGCTTCGGTTGAACATGATGAGATGAGTAGTGTGGCGATTGCTGGACCTGTCAGCAGGTATCGGCTATCAAAGGGCATGATCGCAACGCTTCTCGGCAGTACTTCAGCCGCGGCCGCTTCACAACCCGCCCAGCCGCCGCTGATCGAAAACCCGGCCGGCGTGCTCGCGGTGCTGCTGGCGGTGCTGGCGGTGATTTTCTGGATGACGCAGCATCCGACGCTGGGCAAGGTCTTCAAGGTCGTCCCGGCGCTGCTGTTCTGCTATTTCGTGCCGACCACGCTGACGACCCTGAACATCATCCCGGCCGAGTCGGCCCTGTATGACTGGGTCAAGGGCTACGTACTGCCGGCCAGTCTGCTGCTGCTGATTCTCGCGCTAGACGTCCCCGGCATCCTGCGGCTCGGGCCGAAGGCCGTGATCATGCTGCTGGCCGGGACGACCGGGGTCGTGCTGGGTGGGCCGCTGGCGCTGTGGATCTGCAAGGACATGCTGCCGCCCGACGCCTGGCAGGGCATGACGGCGCTGTGCGGGAGCTGGATCGGCGGCGGGGCGAACTTTGTCGCGCTTGGAAAAATCGCGGGCGCCAGCGACCGCATGATCGCGACGATGGTGATCCCGGACGTGTTCGTCGCGAACTGCTGGATGGCGATCCTGCTCTATTTCTCCGTGATTCAACGCCGGATTGACAAGTGGACGCGGGCGGATGCATCGGCGATCCGTGATCTGGAACGCCGACTGGAGGATTTCCAGCACCGCGTGGCACGGATTCCCTCGCTCCCGGATTTGGTGATTATCCTCGCGTTCGGATTCGGCGTGAGCTGGGCGTGCTACTTCGCGGCGGGCAAGATCGACGACCGGCTCGAACAAACGCTGACCGTCGAGGCCGTGCGGATCGTCGCCGTTGACGAGGCGAAACCCGATGCGTTCGTATCGATTCAGCGGGAAGACAACGGCGAAGAGAAGCATACCTACCTGACGCTGACCAGGGCATTCGTCGATTCCGGAACGCAAGCCGAACACGAGCCGGTGGACGAGTCGCGGGATGAGCCGGCAACGCTGACGGTGGAATCCACCGCGCGCACGGTGGCCAAGCTCATGCTGGCGACGCCGGAGTTGCAGACGATCGGCGATCTCGTGCGGCAAGTGAACGACGAAGTCGATGGGTGGGAGGCCCAGTGGGTAGGGTCCGCGGACCAGTTTGCCGCCGTGCCGACCAGGCAGCTACGCGAAATACCGCAGACCGAGGTTACCGACGAC
>CAZDTB010000267.1:0-6798 GCA_964508075.1 uncultured Planctomycetales bacterium | reverse complement strand
CAACAACACTCTGCGCTCTCCGCGCTCTCTGCGGTATGAATAGTCCGGGCTAGTTGAGAGCGAAGCGGACGGGCGTTGAGCCTGACCCGCCGCCCCGGTGCCGCTGCACCGACCAGCCCATCGCAATCCAGCACAGCAGCACGTACTTCGGCGTCCAACGCAGACGTGGGTCGCTGCTGGCAACCACCCACCCCCAGAAAGCCTGCCAAGCGGCAGCGGGAATCACCCGCCGCAGAAAGCCCGGCCAATCGTGAGGATTGACCTTCCCAACGCGGCCCTCCTTGGCCATGATCCAGTCCCTCGCTCTTTGCTGTTTTCGCTCGAAGTACCGCAAGCGAATATGAACAGGAAAGAGCGAGTTTTTTCAACTGAAACGCCCCCGCGCCGTCCGATTGGGTTGACGACGTTGCATGCCATCCAGAGAAGAGTCTATTGGCAGTGCGGCGTGCCCGGTTGAGTGTGACACCGATCTCCACTACCCTCTACCCGGACCATTCCGACACGGGGTCGGCAAGGCGTGGTTCGGCAATTCGAGAGGAGTGATCAGTGACTGGCATGGATCCCAATGTTCCTCCCCCATTCCCACCGGACGTGCCGGCGATGGCACGCCGGCCGGGCAACGGGATGGCAGTCGCGGCCCTGGTGCTGGGCATCGTGTCGCTGGCCTTGTTCTGTGTGCTGTACGTCTCGTTGCCGTGCGCAATCTTGGCGATCGTCTTCGGGATCGTCGGCCGCGGGAGGGCCACGGCCGGTGCTTCCGGCGGCGGTATGGCAACCGCCGGACTCGCTTGCGGCGCCGTCGGCATCTGCGTCTTCGTGATTACGCTGGGGCTGATGTGCGCCGGAGTCTCGATTCTGGGCGAGGAAGGGATGGAGCAGTGGCAGCACATGATGGAGGAGGCCGCACGACAAGCCGAACCGGGTGGTGCCACTTCCAGCGCTCCGGCACCATAGGCAATCGTTCAGCCGCGCACCTCCGGCACCGCACCGGCCGCATGCGTGCGTCGCGAGCCGTATTCGGGCTTCCCCTTCTTGCGAAAGACTGCCCCGAGCCGTAAGCTACCGCTTCCTTTGGCGAGCGTGCCGCCAGCGCGTGGCACACTCGCCAAACAGCCCAGACCGAATCACCTTCTTCTGCGAGGAGCAACATGAGCAGATTCAGAACCGCTCACCGATCGTGTGTCCGTCTGGTCGCGCTGCCATGCGTGACTGTGGCCCTGCTGGGTGGCGTCAGTGCTGCCACCGCCGGGCAAGCAAACACGGACAACGCTGAAACCGGCGAAGTCAGGACACCGCACCAGTACGTGCACATCGTGTACTTCAACCCCGCCGATCGCGAGTGTTTGCCGGGCTACCACGAGCGGATCGACCGCATCATGACCGACGTGCAGGCCTGGTATCGCGATGAGATGCAGCGTAACGGCTTCGGGCCGCTGACCTTTCCGCTGGAGCGCGATCAGGACGGCAAGCTCGTGATCCACGTCGTCAAGGGCAACCGCACCTACACGCGCAACGAGGAAATGGGCACACAGGAGGTCCGCGATAACCAGGTCAAGCCCGCCCTGCGCGCGAAGGGCATCGACATCGACCAGGAGCACATCATCATCTTCCAGAACCTGCTGTTCGTGGAAGACAAGTGGGGGGAGCAGGTGATCCGCGCGTGGTGCCCGTACTGCGGCGGCGGGAATCACACGAATGGCACTGCCTGGGTCACCGACTTCGAGCTCCTCGACACACTGAACCTGCCCAAGAAGGAGCCGAAAATCGACGACAACGGCCGGCCGCGCACGCTCGGCAACTACATGGTCGCCCAGATCGGCGGCGTCGCGCACGAGTTCGGCCACGCGCTTGGCCTGCCACACAACGAGCAGACCGAAGAGCAGCTCGAGCAGATGGGCTATACCCTGATGGGCAGCGGCAACTACCACCTGTTCGGTGAGCGCGCCGGCGAGGAGCAGGGCTCCTATCTCTCCAAGCCGCACGCGACCGTCCTCTCTTCGCACCCCCTGTTTAAGCGTAATGCGAAGGACGTCGACGTCGAGTCCGACTGCAACTTCCGCGAGATCGAGTTCGAAGCGGGCGATGGCGAATACGTCGTCACGGGTCGCGTCGAGTCGACGCCGGCGCCGTACGCCGTCGTCGCCTACCACGATCTGATGCGTCACCACATGGACTATGACGCGACCAGCTGGGTCTCGCCGGTCGATCAGGACGGACGCTTCGAGGTCCGCGTCGGGGCCCTCAAGCCCGGCTGGTACGAGCTGCGCCTCCGCTGCTATCTGGTCAACGGCGACAGGGACGAGCTGAGATACCGTTTCACGCTCGACCCCTCCCTGAAGATCCCGGTCGACAAGCTTAAACGCCAGACGCTGTACGAGCTCTGCGCCAAACCGGCCATCGACGCCCGGGATTCCCAAGTGCTGCTGGCCGCCATTGACAAGCTCGCCGGCTTCAACGACGTCTACTACCGTCGGGCCCAGGCCTGCCACCGCCTCATGGCGCGTGAGGAAACGGAGACGCAGGATCTCAGCACGCTCGGCGATGAGGTCCGTGAAGTGCCGCTCTCAGCCGTCAAGTGGAAGTCTGCCAGCGTCGGCTGGGAGGAGCCCGCACGCGATCACGTGCCCGAAAACACGCCGCTCGAGTCCGGCGAGCAATTTCACGAGACCGGTCTCTATGCCCACGCCAATTCCAGCTACGTCTACGATTTGGATGGCAAGTGGAAGCAGTTCACCAGTGCCTACGGCCTGCAGAATCTGAATGAAGGCTCCGTCGTCTTCGTGGTGAAGTGCGATGGCCAGGAGAAGTTCCGCTCAGCCCTGATCAAGGACTGGGTCGAGGGTCTCGTCAACGTCGATCTGACCGGCGTCGACCAGCTCGAGCTGATCGTCGAGAACGGCGGCGATGGCGAGTGGGGCGACTGCGGGATCTGGTTCTCCCCAATACTCAGGCGGTAGACAAACCCGGAAGCCTTTATACACTCACCGGTGCCGGGGTCGCGGGCGACGTGGCACCCTTTCATCAGGAGGAACGATGAGCACAGCAACCAGAATTCAACGACCATTTGTTCGTCCAACCAGCCTAGTTGCTCTTGCCCTGTCACTGCTGTCGAGCCTGCACCTCGCAGTTGCAGCCGCGAACAGCACGACGCAAGCGCCCCCCGCCACGCCCCACCATCAGTATGTCTACATCGTCTACCTCAACCCCCCCGATGGCGAGTGTCAGCCGGGCTACCAGGAGCGGATTGACCGCGTCATGACCGAGATCCAGGCGTGGTATCGCGATGAGATGGAGCGGAACGGCTTCGGGCCGATGACCTTTCCGCTGGAGCGCGACCAGGACGGCCGGCTAGTCATCCACGTCATAGAGCACAGCCGCTCGTACGCATTTGGCGAGCGCCCTACCACGACGGAGGTTCGCGACGACCGGGTCATCCCGGCGATGCGCGCCAAGGGCATCGACATCGACCAGGAGCACATCATCATCTTCCAGAACTTCACCTTCGTGAGCGAGAAAGACGGCGACACGGTGATCCACTCCTGGGCACCCTACTGTGGTGCCGGGGACCACACGAACGGCACCGCCTGGGTCACCGATTTCCCGTTCCTGGACTCGTTGAACCTGCCAAAGAAGACCCCCAGAGTCCTCGACGACGGCAAGCGTCCGTACACGATGGGCCGCTACATGATGACCTACATCGGCGGCATCGCGCATGAGTTCGGCCACGCTCTCGGCCTGCCACACAACGAACAGACCGCGGAGCAGTTCGAGGAGTTGGGCTATACGCTGATGGGCAGCGGTAACTACCACCTCTTCGCCGAGCGGGCCGGCGAGGGCAAGGGCTCGTACCTCTCGAAGCCGCACGCGACGATTCTGTCGTCGCACCCGTTGTTCAAAGGCAACGCGAAGGACATCGACGTCGAGGCCAAGTGCAAGTTCGAGGACATCGAGTTCACGGCCGGCGAGGGCGAATACATCGTCACGGGCCGTGTCAAGTCAACGCCGGCCGCCTACGCGGTCGTCGCCTATCACGATCTGATGCAACACCACACCGATTATGACGCGACGAGCTGGGTCGCGCCGGTCGACGCCGACGGGCGCTTCGAGGTCCACGTTGGCGCTCTCGAGCGCGGCTGGTACGAGTTGCGGCTGCGCTTCTACCTGGTCAATGGCGACAAACAGGAACTGAAGTATCGCTTCACGCTCAATCACACGTTGAAGATCCCGGCTGACAAGCTCAAGCGGCAGACGCTGTACGAGCTGTATGCCAAGCCCGCCATCGACGCCCGCGACACCGAGGCGTTGTATGCGGGAGTCGAGCAACTCGCGGGCTTCAATGACGTCTATTATCGTCGAGCCCAGGCGTACCACCGTCTCCTGACGCGCGAGGAGACCAAGCAACAGGAGTTGAGCGCGGTCGATGATAGCATCCACCAGGTACCGCTCTCTTCGGTCAAGTGGGCATCGGCCCGCGTTGGCTGGGAGCGACCCGCGTGCGACCGCATCCCCTGCGGTCGGCCACTCGAGAGCGGCGAGCAGTTTCACGAGACCGGCATCTACGCCCACGCAGACTCCAGCTACGTCTACGAGCTCGACGGTCAATGGAAAACATTCACGAGCTGCTATGGCCTCCAGAACCTCGACGAGGGATCGGTCGTGTTCGTCGTCAAGTGCGATGGCAAGGAGACGTTCCGCTCCGATCTGATCAGCGACTGGGTCGAAGGGTTGGTCAAAGTCGACCTGACCGGCGTCCACCGGCTCGAACTGATCGTCGAGGATGGCGGCAACGGCAAGTGGGGTGACTGCGGCATCTGGTTCTCGCCGATGCTGTCGCGCTAGACCGGCGCGCGGCGATACACTATCCGGACCAATCTGGGGCGACCTGGCCAGCAGTGCCTGCAACCCTGACGCCGAACAAGGAAGGAGCGTCTCCATGTACGCCGTACTGAGCTGGATCATCGTTGGAGTCGGCGTTTTGATTGGGCTGACGCTAAGCCACGCGACTGCCGGCAGGACGGCTCCGCAGCCAGTGCCCGCGGGCAAAACCGTCCGCGTAGCCGTGTGCCAGACGCTTTGTATCGACAGCGATCGCGAGGGCAACCTGCGCCGGATTACCTATGCCGTCGAAGAGGCGGCAAAACAAGGGGCGCAGCTCGCGTGCTTCCCCGAGACGGCTGTGCTCGGCTGGATCAACCCCCAGGCGCACCAGCTCGCCGATCCGATTCCGGGAGCGACGACCGACCGGCTCGCCGCCCTGGCGCGCAAGCACAAGCTCATGATTGCGATCGGACTGTGCGAGAAGGACGGCGAGCAACTGTTTGATTCAGTTGTGCTCATCGGGGCCGACGGCCGAATCCTGCACAAGCACCGCAAGATCAACACGTTGGCCGAGCTGCTCACGCCATCCTATACGCGCGGCACGCCCGATCAGATCCGCGCCGTCGACACGCAGTTGGGCCGCTTCGGCCTGCTCATCTGTGCCGACACGTTCGAAGACGAACTGGTCAGCCGGGCGGCGGCGCAGTCGCCGGAGCTGCTGATCGTGCCGTATGGCTGGGCCGCCCGCACGGACGAGTGGCCCGCACACGGCCGCCGGCTGGCCGACCTCGTGTCTTCGGTTGCGAAGCGGACCGGCTGCCCGGTCGCGGGAGCGGACCTGGTCGGCGTGATCTCCGCCGGGCCGTGGAAGGGCAAGACCTACGGCGGGCAGAGCGTGGTCGCCGACGCCCGCGGCCAGATTCTCGGCGTCCTGCGTGACCGCGACGTTGATCTGCGCGTGTTCGACGTGCCCGTCGGCCGCTGACACCGCCGCCTCGTCCAGCCAGGCAGCGATTCGACCGCTACCGGTATAGCACTGGTTTCTCGCGCCAGTCTTTGTCTTGGTCGTGCGCCCATTCCTTGACACGGGGGCGGCGCTCTCGGAGGCGGACGGACTCGATCCCGAGGTAGTGTCCCGTCGACATCGCGTTCTTGCCCACGCACTCGAGCCGGAGTTTGTACTCGCCGGAATCGGGCCAGAAATCGAGCAGGTGATACTCCCAGTTGTCGGTCTCGGCCCTGTAGAAGTCCATGACGTCGCCGATCTTGACGCCGTTGAGCGTTGCCTGGTACCGCCCGAAATCATAGCTCCGTGTCATGTTGAGCAGGAGACGCAGCGGGACCTTCTCCTCGACCGTGAAAGGAATCTCGACCCAGGCGTCCTCGGCGCTGGGCGGCTGGTAGAGGAGCTGGCCCTTGGCGTAGCCGAGTAGTTGTTGGACTTGGGCCGGACCGTCGCCGTGATGATCGTCGCCCGTGTAATCGGCGGCGCAGAAGATCGTGTCGAGATTGGGCAGCTTCCGCTCGCGGGCGTGTGGGGCGCGGCCGGCGAACGTCGGCTTGCCCGTTTGGTACCAGAAGGCGACGCTCGAGTAGTCGTCCTCTCGCTCGTTCCAACTGTGCGTCTTGTAGTCGGGGTTCTCGTCGGGCGAGATCCAGCCGTAGTGCTCGATCGTGACCTTGATGCCCGTGTTGAACACGATCGGGTCGTGGATGTGCCAGCGATAGGCGCTCGTGTGTCCGCCGACAATGCCCCACTGGTCGAAGTACGGCGTGCCGAAGTACGGCGTGCTGGTCGTCTGAAGTCCCCAGGCCGAAAGGAAGTAGTCTTCGGTCCCCGTGCCCCAGATCGAGGCCTTGTCTTCGCCGTCAATGTAGATCTTCTCGTCGCCCTCGCCGAACCAGGAGGGGCTGCGCGTGCGGATCGCCAGCTCCGTGCCCACGTAATACCCTTTGCCCTCGGCGTCGAGCACGAGGTAG
>CAZDTB010000266.1:0-6829 GCA_964508075.1 uncultured Planctomycetales bacterium | reverse complement strand
ATGGAATCGAGGTCTCGGCGATCGCCCCCTGGCCGCCACACCCGGACGCCGTCGGATTGTGGGGGCGGGTAACGATGAAGTACGCCGACGGCGACACGCTGATTCTGGTCAGTGGCGAGTTTGGTGAGGACGATCCACCGGGGTTGTCGGTGATCGAGGGTCCGAAGGGCAAGGTGTACGCGAATTACCGCACCGATCCGCCAGGGCTGTTTGACCAGGTGAAGCACCTGCCCGACCCGCCACCGCTGCTGGAGTTTGAGGAGGCGGTGCGTACGCGACAGAAAGCGGGGTTGAACGAAGCAGTCGCGCACCGCTCGTGCACGCTGGTCAACCTGGCGGCGATCGCGATCCGCCTGGGCCGGCCACTGAAGTTCGACCCGGTTGCCGAACAGTTCATCGGCGACGAACAGGCGAACCGGCTGGTCCGCGTCCCGATGCGGTCGCCGTGGCATCTGTAGGGAGGGGAGCGTGGTGAGGATCGTAATGCCGTTGGGATACGCAGAGAGTGAAGGGTTCAGGGTTCGGGTTTCGGGCGTCAGGGAATACGGAATGCGGAATGCGGAATGCGGGTTGTGGAATGCGCGACCATTCTCACGTGCGAGGACGACTGTCCGGCCCGGTAGTCCGCATTCCGCAATCCACATTCCGCAATCGCGACGCCGGGTGGCCCACCGCTTCAGCGGTGGGGGACGCGAATCAGCCGTAGGGTGGGCACTGCCCACCATATTCTGCTGCTTCCTCGTGCTCTCACTCGCGTGGTCGGCACAAGCCCAGACGAACTCACCCGCGCTGGATGCCATCCTGGCCCGCATCGAATTCAACGGGACCGAGACGCCGGAGACGCTGGGACCGGACCTGGTCAAGCTCACCGAAAAGGACCTCGTCCTTCTGTGCGGCATGCTCGTCGAGCCGGGGACCGGCGACGACACGAAGGCGCGAATGGCGCTGCACGCGCTGGCGTTGTACGTCGCAAGTGGCGGCACGCCCGCGCAGCGTGATCGCGGTGTCGATGCCCTCTGCAAAACACTGGACGGCGATGCGCCCGCCAGTGTCAAAGCCTTCCTGATTCGGCAGCTCGAACTGACCGGCGACGAACGGGCGGTCGAGACGCTCTTCCGTTGCCTTCTTCAAGACGAACTCCGCGATGCGGCAGCCCAAACGTTGCTCGCGATCGGTGGCGAGGCGGCCATCAAGGCACTTCTCTGGGCTGCCGAAGGTGGGACCACTGAGAGTCGCGTTACGATTCTCACGACCATCCGACAGAGCGGAGACGCCGACGCGCTGGGACGACTCGCCGCGGAGATGAGCCTGTTCGACCTTTCGGAAATAGACCAGGTGCCGATCGTCGATCTGCTCGCGCTTACGGCCGCGGCGGATTTGCCATCGGCAGCGCAGACGCTTCGTGAAGTGATGCGCCGGCATTCCGGGGATGAGCAACACTCCGCCGAAGACTGGTGGGCACAGACTCAAGGGACCTCATACGCCCTCGAAGTCGCCGACTCGCTTGTGAAAGCGGGACAGGTTGAACTGGCGACGGATGTTTATCGTGATCTGATCCAGTTGCGTAATCTGCCCGAGGAAGTCCACGTGCGTTGCGCCGCATTGCACGGGTTGGCGGGTGCGTCAGGCGCTGCAGCGGTCAGTGACGCACTCGCGGCCCTGACCGACGAGAATCCCGAACTGCGGGCTGCCGCGATGGAGATCGCGGTCAGGATCAGCGGCGAAGGCGTCACAGAAGCCTACGTGGAGGAGCTGGACGGCGCGAGCCCTGAAGTGCGCGTCGCCATTCTCAACGTCCTCGCACGACGTCGAGACCAGGCCGCGTTGCCGGCTGTGCTGGCGGCGTTTGACGATGAGTCGAAGGACGTGCGCATCGCGGCCATCAGGGCGGCGGCGGCGATCGGCGGCGAAGAAGTCGTCGGTCCGCTCGCGGCTTGCCTGGCTGGAGATGATGACGACGAACGTAATGTGGCTGAAGACGAACTGGTCAAGCTTCGCGGCGAGGGGGTTACGTCGGATCTGGCGGATGCGCTCGCTGAGTCGGCGTCACGGATGAAGTGTGCGCTTCTGACGGTGCTTTCGCGACGTCGGGCCACCGGTGAACTCGATACGATCCAGAAATATACGCGCCACGAGGACCAGGCCGTGCGCATCGCCGCGATCGAGGCCGTCGGCGAACTGGCCGATGACCTGCCGACCGTGCAGCGCTTGCTGTTGTTGCTCGGAGCTGTGGAAGCCGAGGACGAGCGCGAGGCGATCGAGACAGCGTTGATCGACGTCTGCAAACGGCCGGACAGCAACGCGGACCACATCGCGACCGTTATCGACGGCATCGATCAAGGCGATATGGCGGAGTATTGCTCGCTGCTGCGCGTGCTGGGTCACCTGGGCGGTCAGTCGGCTTCCGAGATCCTCCTCGCAGCCGCGCGTGACCCGCGCGCGGAAGTTGTGGAAGCAGCTTTGCGCGCCTTCAGCAGTTTCCCCGACCCTGACCGAAAAATGACGGCCAGCGTGCTCGAATTGGCGCTGGAAGCGACCGAGACCAAGCCGCACGTGCTCGGCATGCGGGCGTTTGGCGAGCTACTCAAGCGTACCGAGATCGACGCGGCGGACAAGCTCGGACTGTATCAGGCGGGTCTGGACAGCGCCCGACGTGTGGAGGAGAAGCGCTTGCTGCTCTCCGGGATGGCGGAGGTGACGGACACGCGGACGCTCGACGCGCTGGCCCCCTACCTGGCAGATGAGAAGCTGCGCTCCGAAACCGGCTCGGCGATGATCATGGCGGCACGCGGAACACTACCCAAGGGCTGGCCCGAAGCGCATCGCGCGTTGGAACGAGTGCTTGCTTCGGTAACGGAAGACCGCGTGCGGCGTCATGCCCAGGACGTGATGAAAGAGGTCGAGCGCTTCGAGGGCTTCGTTACGGATTGGCGCGTGGCCGGCCCGTATTTCGTCAAGGGCAAAGCCGGTCACGAGATCCTCGACACGCCATTTCCGCCGGAGGAGTGGGGCGCGCAGAATATTGGGTGGAACGAGCAGCCGGTCAATGAGGACTGGGGCGATTTTTGGCACATTGATCTCGCCGGCTCAATCGGTGGGGATCATCGGGCCGCGTATCTGCGGACGTATGTCTGGTCAGAGCATGAACAGCCGATCGTACTCGAGCTTGGCAGCGACGACGGCATCAAGGCCTGGCTGAACGGGGAGGTTATCCACACAAACAACGCCTTGCGCGGCTGCGGTCCGGGACAGGACCAGGTCAACGCCACGCTAAGGCAGGGCTGGAACGAATTGCTGCTGAAAGTGACGAACAACGGCGGCGGCTGGGGTGCGTGCGCGCGGCTCCGCGCGCCCGACGGTGGCGCCGTCACAGGAGTCAGGGTCGATGCGAACGGCCGGTCGGATTCGCCGTCGCGGCATGATTAGACAGGCATCCAAGAGAATCTGGGAGGTCGATATGCGATTGCGTCATAGTGTTGCACTCATGCTTGGAATGGCCGTTTTTATGCACGGAACCGTCTCCGTCTCACACGCCGCGCCACCAACCGCGGAACAAATCGAGAAAATGAAGGCGGCGATGCCGGAAAAGGCACCGGCCACGCCGCTCAAGCCGCGCAAGATGCTGGTGTTCACGCTCTGCAAGGGCTTCCGCCACAGCTCGATCGAGTGCTGCGCGCAGGCGCTGGAGATGATGGGCAAGAAGACCGGCGCATTCGAAACGGTGGTCAGCGACGATGTCGCGCTGTTCAAGCCCGAGAGCCTGCGCGGGTTCGACGCGGTCTGCTTCGATAACACTACGGGCGAGCTCTTTGAGGATCCCACGCTCAAGCATGGTCTGCTGGACTTCGTCCGCAGCGGCAAAGGCATCGTCGGCATTCATGCCGCCACCGACTGCTTCTACAACTGGCCGGAGTTCGGCGAGATGATGGGCGGCTACTTCGACGGCCACCCCTGGTACGCCAACAACACGGTGCACGTGAAGATCGACGAGCCGGATCACCCGATCAACGCGGCGTTCGGCGGCAAGTCGTTCGACATCATGGATGAGATTTATCAGATCAAGGCCCCCTATTCGCGCGATAAGCTGCGTGTTCTGTTGAGTCTGGATACGACCAAGACGGACATGAACCGCAAGGGCATCAAGCGTAAGGACGGCGATTTCGCGATCAGTTGGATTCGCGAGTACGGCCAGGGGCGCGTGTTCTACTGCTCGCTCGGCCATCGTGAGGACATCTTCTGGAACCCGATGGTGCTCGAGTACTACCTCGCCGGGATTCAGTACGCGCTGGGCGACTTGAAGGCCGATGCGACGCCGAGCACCAAGGCTCATAGCACTAGTTGGACGCCGCTGTTTAATAGAAAAGACCTCGCCGGATGGAAGGGCCTCGTCGGCAGTCCGGTCAAACGTGCCCAAATGAGTGCCGACGAACTCGCCGACGCGCAAGCGAAAGCGGACGAGGACATGCGTCAACACTGGAGCGTCGAAGGCGGCGTGTTGGTCTTCGACGGCAACGGCCACAGCATCTGCACTGCTAAGGACTACGGCGATTTCGAGATGCTCGTGGACTGGAAGATCGAGGCCGGCGGCGACAGCGGCATCTATCTCCGCGGCTCACCGCAGGTCCAGATCTGGGATCCGGCCCGCGCGCCCGGAGGTTCCGGCGGGCTGTACAACAATCAGAAGAACCCCAGTAAGCCAATCTGCTGCGCCGACAGCCCGATCGGAGAATGGAACACGTTTCGCATTAAGATGATCGGCGAGAACGTCAGCGTCTGGTTGAACCACATACCGGTCGTGATCGACGTCCCCCTCGAAAACTACTGGGAACGGGGCAAGCCGATTTATCCGACCGGCCAGATCGAGCTCCAGAGCCACGGCAGCAAGCTCTACTTCAAGGACATCATGATCCGCGCGATTGGCGAGCAGGAACGCCGCCTGGCGCAGTCTGCCGCCCCGTGGCGCCCCCTATTCAACGGCAGCGACCTCACGGGCTGGCAGTGCAAGCCGGGAAGCTGGAAGGTCGAGAACGGCGAGCTGGTCTGTGTCGGCGGGAGCTATATCTGGACCGAGGATCGGTTCGGCGACTTCATGCTCGAATTCGAGTTCAAGATCCCCGAGCAAGGCAACAGCGGCGTGTTCTTCCGCACGGCGAATATCGCCGACCCGGTCCAGACCGGCATCGAGTTTCAGGTTTACGACACCTACGGCCAGGAGCCGCCAAGCCGCAACCACTGCGGCGCGATTTACGACTGCCTCGCTCCAAAGGTCCAGGCGGTGGGCAAGCCGGGTGAATGGAACCACGCCGTCCTGATCTGCCGCGGCCCCTGGATCGACGCGCACATGAACGGTCATCAGATCATCCAGATGAACCTCGACGAGTGGACCGAGCCGAACAAGAACCCGGACGGCTCGCCCAACAAGTACGGCACGGCATACAAGGACATGCCGCGCGTCGGCTACATCGGCCTCCAGGATCACGGCAACCCGATCTGGTACCGCAACATCCGCGTCAAGCCGCTGACGCCGTAGCCAATGCGTCGCACCGGCGTCTCGCTGGCGTACGTAGCGGCTGGCCTGACACACAATCTGAGGACTCCGCGCGTCGCCGGCCGAGCGACAAGCGGCAGCTCAGCCAGGTCGCAACGTCCGATAGCAACACGCCTGAGAGCTTATGAACCGGGCACAGACATTCCTCGCCGTGCGGGAGACAGCCGCCTTCCGGACAGCCAGCTCCGCCCCAGGAAGAACGGCTCCAGAAGACCGGGCCGTTTTCACTCACAGCGGCAGCCGTTCCGACCCCGCATCGAACGAGACAACCTCGACCGCTTGGTCTATTCGGCCTTGGGCTGGAGGGCCGGTCGCTGTATACTCAGTAGAACAGGGCGGCGCGCGGGAGCAACCATCGTAAGCGCGAGCTGGCCCTTGATTCCGGAGGGAAGCAACGAGACTCGCTCTCCTTCCAGAACCCATGCGGACTATTCGGCCCTTGCGTAAGTGCCGTGATCGCGTACTGATCGCATCGGCGCCGCGTGTGCAGTGACTACGCGTGGCAAGCGCGGGCGCCAGCGTGTCGGGCTACGCGCTTGCGCGCATCCCAGCCACGGAATGAGGAATCGAGGCTTTCGTTCCAAGGAGACCCATCACATGTTGAACACTCTGACACACGGTCGCTGCTGGGGTTGCGCATTGGTGTTGACGGCCCTGATGGCCGCTGGCGCCCTGGCCGATTCGTGGGTGCAGCCTGCGCCCGACGGTAGCCTGAGCTTGAACGACGTTTCAGCGGCCCAGGCCGCCCGGCTCAACGTGCTCACATACGATGCCGGCGGCATCCAACTGACCGTTGAGACTTCGGGCGTCGCGCTGTTTCCCTACAAGAACGCGAACGGCGAGTTCGTCGCCGTGACCTGGCCGGACGCCGCTCCGCTTGGCGAGATTGGCGCGCCGTTGTTGCCCGTCGTCCGCCGGCTGTTCATCGCACCGCCCGGAGCCTCCGTCTCGATGACGGCCACGCTCGGCGATACCGCCTTGATCGATGACTCGACGCTGGGCGTGCCGCTAATGGTTCAGCCGCGCCAAGCGCCAATCGAGAAGCTGCCGGGTGCCCGTGAGAACGCGCCGTTTGACTTTGATGCGGCCGCTTACGCCGTTGACGCCGACTACGCGGCTGACGCGGTCACGGCCGAGGAGCTAGGCATCGTCCGCGGACAGCGCGTCTTCCTCCTGGAAGTGCATCCGGTCGCATACAACCCGGTTGCGCGGACGATTACGTTCCGGCCGCGGATCGACGTGAAAATCGAGTTCACCGGCGGCAGCGCGCCGTCCGACCTG
>CAZDTB010000265.1:0-6830 GCA_964508075.1 uncultured Planctomycetales bacterium | reverse complement strand
TCTACGGAGTGCACCGCTACTGCCTCGTGATGATCTTCTACAGCACGCGCCGCAAGGCCCCGCAACTCACCGCATGCTTCCGCGAATTGCCGCCGGTGACCGTGCAGCTCCCGATGTTCAACGAGCGCTACGTGGCGGAACGGATCATCGAGCGGGCCTGCCAGATCGACTATCCCCGCGAGAAGCTCGAAATCCAGGTCCTGGACGATTCGACCGACGAGACGACCGAAATCGCGCAGGAAACCATCGAGCGAATGCGGGCCGCCGGGCACGACGTCGTCTACCTGCACCGCACCGACCGCACCGGCTACAAGGCCGGCGCGCTTGAGAAAGCCACCAAGGTCGCCAAGGGCGAATTCATCCTGATCTTCGATGCCGACTTCCTGCCGCCGCCTGACATTCTGCACAACACCATCCACTACTTCACCGACCCGCGGGTCGCGATGGTGCAGACCCGCTGGGATCATCTGAATCGCCGGGCGTCGCTGCTGACGCAAGCCGAGGCGATCCTGCTCGACGGGCACTTCGTGATCGAGCACACGGCCCGCAACCGCAGCGGACGCTATATGAACTTCAACGGCACCGCCGGCATCTGGCGGAAGATCGCGATCGATGACGCGGGCGGCTGGCAGCACGACACGGTGACGGAGGACCTGGACCTGTCGTACCGAGCCCAGCTCAAGGGCTGGAAATTCGTGTTCTTGCCCGAGTTCACCTCGCCGGCCGAGTTGCCCCCCGAGATGAACGCCTTCAAGGCCCAGCAACATCGCTGGACCAAGGGCATCGCCCAGACGTGCGTGAAGGTCCTGCCGACGGTCCTGCGGAGCGATAGCAACTGGCGGATCAAGCTCGAATCGTGCTTCCATCTCACCAGCGGCTGCGTCTACATCTTCGTCGTGCTGCTGAGCCTGCTGATCGGGCCGGCGCTGCTGGGCAAGTTGATCGTTGGAGAAGAAGAGTATCCCTTCTGGCGGCTGATGTGTGACTTGGGGTTGTTCTATATCGGTACCGGCTCGGCGTTAAGCTTCTATGTCGTCAGTCAGCGACAGATCAAGCGCAGTTGGGCCGGCACGCTGCGCTATATCCCCGCCCTGATGTCGCTCGGGATCGGGATCGCTTTCAACAACGCCACCGCCGCCATCGAGGGATTCTTCTGCAAGGCGGGTGAGTTCGTGCGCACGCCGAAGTTCGGCGACAAGGCCGACCGCGTCGGCGGCTGGCAGAGGCGGCTTTCGGGCTTCCACTTCCGCGGTGCGTGGAAGGCCTGGCTGGAACTGACGCTCGCCTTGTACCTGACCGCCTGTCTGTGCTCGTTCTTCTTCTTCGAGCATTGGTTCCAGCGCATATCCGCTGCCCTGCCGTTCATGGGGCTGTTCATCTTCGGCTACTTCTACGTCGCAATTCAGACCTTCTACGGCCGGTGGCTAACGACGCGCGGGAAGCCGGCGGTCGGAGTCGGATGACGATTGGAGATTGGGGATTGACGATTGACGCTGACCGGAGCGCGCTCCCAAATCGTCAATCCCGAATCGTCAGTTCACAGGCGTCACGCGGCTCGATCCCGATCTCACCCGGCCACGGGAGTTTTCAGAGGACATCGATTCCGAGCGCCAAACACGGGGTGTCAGTGGGATCGTGGTCCCGGCAAGGTTCGATCGCTACAATAGACTATATGAGCAACCGCGTGCGCATCGATGTTCCGGCCGAGAAGATCGCCGAGTTCTGCCGGCGGCACCACGTCCGCAAGCTGGCCTTCTTCGGCTCGGTTTTGCGCGATGACTTCCGTCCCGACAGCGACGTGGACGTGCTGGTGGAATTCGAGCCGGGCCAGACGCCGGGACTGGCGTTCTTTGGAATGCAGGATGAGCTGTCCGATCTCTTGGGTCGTCCAGTCGACCTGAACACCCCAGGCTGTCTCAGTCCGCACTTCCGGGACCGAGTGGCGCGAGAGGCCAAGACGCTCTATGACGCAGCATGACGATGACGTGAGCTTGCGCCAAATGCTCGACCACACGCGCGAGGCGCGCGCACTTGTCGCCGGCAAGTCCCGCGAAGACCTCAGTCACGATCGAATGCTCGAGCTCGCGCTCACCAGGTTGGTCGAGATCGTCGGCGAAGCGGCGCGACGTGTCTCGCCGGAGCGTCGATCCCGACACGCCGAAATCCCGTGGACCCAGATTATTGCGTTACGCAACCGCCTGACTCACGGCTACGACGCGCTCAACCTCGATATTCTGTGGAGCGTCGTAGCGACCGACTTGGCGACTCTGGTTGGGCAGTTGGAGCAGGTCGTTCCCGACCGCGTCGGCTGACGCCGTTTTTCCACGGGGGCATCGGGTCCGAACGGGCTGGACATGTGCGAACGCCAACGCCTGCGCGTCAACGAGATCTTCTACTCGGTCCAGGGTGAAGGCACACGCGCCGGTCTGCGCTGCGTCTTCATCCGCCTGACCGGCTGCAACCTGCGCTGTGCGTACTGCGACACGCCGTACGCCTTCGACGAAGGTGACTGGATGACGCTCGATGAGATCATCGAGCGTGTCCACGCGTTCGAGTGCCCCACGGTCGAGGTCACCGGCGGCGAGCCGCTGCTTCAGCCGAACGTGTATCCGCTGATGCAGCGGCTGCTGGACGAGTTTGAGACGGTGCTGCTCGAGACGTCCGGGGCCGTCAGCATCGCCAAGGTTGATCCGCGCGTCGTGCGGATCGTGGACTTCAAGTGCCCCTCCAGCGGCGAGGTCAAACGGAACGACTGGACGAATGTCGACGTGCTCACGGAGCACGATGAGGTGAAGTTCGTCATCGGCGACCGGGCGGACTTCGAATGGGCCCGAGACGTCATTCGCAAATACGACCTGACGTCACGCTGCACCGTGCTGCTATCGCCGGTGACCGCCCCACCACCGGCTGACGGGGCCGGATCGACCGTGACGAGCCTGGCACCGGACCGACTGGCCGAGTGGCTTTTGGAGGATCGGCTCGACGTGCGTCTGGGGCTCCAGTTGCATAAGATCATCTGGTCGCCGACGAAGCGAGGAGTATGACAGGGTTCAGGGTTCAGGAGTCCGGCGGCGATTGGTGGCGTGTGTTCGAGGCTTGCCCCTGCTATTGGTGAGACGCGTGGTTTGTCATGCGTGTGAAGTTGACCAAGACGTTTACGTTTGAGGCGGCGCATTCGCTGCCGACGTTTCCCGAGGGTCACAAGTGCCGCCGGCTGCACGGCCACAGCTTCAAGGTCGCGGTGGTCGCGGAGGGCGAGGTCGACCCGGCCAGGGGTTACCTGATCGACTACGCCGACATCAAGTCCGCCTGCGCACCGATCCTGGAGCAGCTCGATCACCGTCACCTGAACGAGATCGAAGGTCTTGAGAACCCGACGTCGGAGGTGCTCGCCGGCTGGATCTGGGATCGCCTCAAGCCGAATCTGCCACTGCTGAGCAAGATCACCATCCACGAAACGTGCACCAGCACGTGCGAATACAGCGGAGAGTAACCAGCCCCGTGCCTCGCAGAACGTACTCTACCTGAGTGCCCATGACACGGTTGGCAAGTGGAGTCATCGGATGGCGAAGAAAGTCGCGACGCGCAAGAAGATGGCCAGAGGCAAGTCCTCGAAGATCGCCGGGAAGAGGGTCAAGAAGTCGGCCGGCAGGAAAGCCACGCGAAGCAGGTCGCTGAAGGCGACTGCCACCCGCCCGAAGAAGGCCACCGCCGCGCGAGCGGAATCGGTATCTGCTGCCCGGTCCACCGGAGCAACGCTGCCGAAGGCGTCGTCCAAGGCGGAACTGATCGTTCGCGAGGGCTTCGTGATCGACGCGACCGGTCGGGGGCAACAAGCGACGTCCGAAGTGCTGATACTCGGGAATCGAGACGGTTTCCGTTATCTGTCCGACGCGTTTGCGCACCTCGCCGAGCAGGCTGGCACACGCGGCAAGTCGACCGAGCCGGCCGAGCCGGTGCATCTCAGTCGGCTGGAACATCCGGTGAACGTACGGCTCAGCGATGCGCTGGAGTTTCGCTTCGCGCCGCTGACGCCGGCCAACCGCGCCGCGACGTTCAAGCGCCACGGCATCACCATGAAGTCGCGCGAGCACGGCAGCCTCTTCGGCCGCTATCGCGAGGTGGCGGAAACGGAGTATCAGAAGGTCGCCCGGCGGGTCGACAGGAAGAGTTAGCGCGGAACGCGCCGCGTTTCCTCACGGCCGAGACGGCCGTGCCACCCTTGAAACCCTCATCAGCCGCACACGATTAGCCCACAAGCATCTTGACATCGACGCCGAGCGCCTTGGCGATGCGCTTGAGCGTGCGGACCGTGGTCTGGTCGGGGTTGCGCTCGATGCGCGAGATTTGTGACTGCGGCACGCCGAGCTTCCTGGCGAGCTGCGTTTGCGTCAGCTTCCTGGCCTTGCGGGCCTCGGCGATCTTGCTGCCGGCCAGTTGTAGCTTGTAGTCGTCGAAGTCGATCCATTCGGTGTTCGGATCTTCGAGCTTGGCGACCAGTTCGTGGGCTTCGACGATTTCCATCAGTCTCTCGTAATCTTCCTCGGGGAGCATGACGTACGTCGTGTCGTCATCCATCACGACCCGGCCACGAGTCGCGCTGGACGGGGTGCGCTTGGCGCGGTTCACCCGCGACCGCCGGCGTCTTCGTGCCGTTCCGTCTCGCTGTCGAGCAGCTTTCTGGGTCTTAGGAATCGGCATCTCAGCACCCTGATACGGTTCTCGATCCGGTCAAACTCAAAGATCGCGATCCTGGCTACGCCACGGCCAAACTCGAAACGCCGCAGGTCGCGGCGTCTGATCTCGATATCAGTGTGGCGTGTCGATCTCTTGATCGGCGCCGCACGGACACGATTCAACCGAGCCACAAAGTCGTCCCGGTCGGCCTCCGGCAATCCGCGGAGGTACAAGAGAACCTCGGGGTGCAGTTCTACCTTGACGCACATACGTTACCTCCGTCGGCCATCTTGCCGACAAAGCGTCCATACGTTCATCAAGGCAGAACACGCACACTGCCGGTTGCGCCCAGCCTTGCGCTGAGCGCGCCTGCTACCCTTTGTGTTCCGCCGAACCGGGGGCTCGGTTATTTCACGTCATTTATAGTATATATCACATTTGTGATATGTCAAGCGGCCCGGCGAATTCAGAGGCGCCTCGGGCGCGTGACAGAATCGGCGATTCCTGACTGTCATCCCGACCGAGGCCGCCGGAGGCGGGCGACGGAGGGATCTGGCCGCAGGATTGTGCACGTTTCGGATCGTGGCCAGATCCCTCCGCGCGACCTGACGGTCGCGGTCGGGATGACAATCCGAGCCGTCAATCTCGTCACGCACCCAGGCGGCTCCGAGCGATGCGGGCACGCGCAGATCATTCGGCGGAACTCTTCATGCGCGCCAGGAACTCGGCGTAGACTTCATCCGACAGCGGGAAATTGAGCTTGCGGAACCTTTCACGCAAATCCGTATCGAAGCCGTACGACATCGCGGCGATCAGGAAGGTGGCGCGGAAGGACTCGTTCTCGCGCTGTTGGAAGCGCTGATGGTCGGACGGCGAGAATGTCTGCATCAGGCGCATCATCCGCTTGACCGGTGTTCGGTACTCGCCGCGCTGCTCGGCCAGGTCGCAGAAGACGTATGCCACGGTCATAAACGTGTTGAACGTATCGTCGTGCGGTGTGGCCGGGTCGTTGTACGTGGTGTATTGGCGTGGATCGGCGACGTATTTGCGATGCGCCTCGCGGATCACGCCGACAGACCGGATTCCGCACTCTCGCAGCCGCCGACAGACCTCGTCGGACAGGCCGAAATGGCCCTTGGTGTTGAGGATGATGTGGATCGTGGCGTGCTGAAAAATGTTAGCCAGCGTCTCGGAGACGATCGCGTTCATCGGGCCGTCGGTCTTGCCGCCGAAGCGGTAGCTGGCCGGCGAGTTCAGCGTAAGGTTGTGGGACAGTTCGTGCAGGAGCGACGAGAAGTCGACCTCATTACTCAGGTAGCTCGGGTGGCAGACGAATGAGACCGGATCGGTGAACCACAGCGAGCCGCATCCGCCGAACTGCGTCTGCTTCAGGACGACCTGGCGCGTGGCCGCTTTCGCCGTCACGTTTGCGTTACACAAGTCCATCTGGATATGGTGGCCGACGTCCAGGACGTACTCGATTACGTCGCGCGGGACCGTCTTCAGCTCAGAATCATCAAAACACGCGAGCCCAGGCGGCGGCTCATAGCCCGGCATGGTCGAGCCAAGTGCTGCGCCCTCACGCGGGATGGACACGCGGCGCGGAATTGTCGGGAGGCGTGTGTACGTGTACCGCGCCGGCGCGAATCGAACGTCGGCCGTCACCATGTCCGTGCGACCGCCATATCGGGCCGTTACGGATAGCACGTAGTTGCGGTCGACGTGCTCGTATTCGTGCGTCGTGGGGAACCAGCCTTCCGTACGCTGCCCGTCGCCCCAGTCGAAGCGGAACGGCGTCGTGGGCCGAGCCGAGTCGGCGCCGTTGACGCGGACCATCCGGCCCTCGATGCGCATGTCACCGATGCTCAAGGTATGGGCGGGTGCGTCCAGGCGGAGATACGGGGCGAATGAGAAGCGCGGCTGCGCCAGGCTGGCGGGGGGAACTGCAAGCACTGCCGCGATTACGAGGAGCACATTGACCTTGCTGAACATCGGTCAGTTCTCCTGGTCCGGGCGGTGAACTCTAGGTCTACGGCCGGTACGGGGCCCGGCCGCTACATTTCACTTCGTGGCTACGCGGCTTCGTACCTTCGGGGCTCAGGTGGTCCGCAGGGCGGACCCTACTCTTATTCCTTCCCCGCGTGGATGTTCAT
>CAZDTB010000264.1:0-6832 GCA_964508075.1 uncultured Planctomycetales bacterium | reverse complement strand
CGTCTGCTTGCCGACCGGGCCGATGCTACAGCCGGTGACGACCAGCGCCGACGCCATGTCCCGGCGAAGTCGAGTTGCTGCTTGAGCTGCCCGGCCAGCTCATAGCGCTGCTTGGCGGCAGCGTGTTTCATATGTTCGGTCGCCGACTGCATCCATGACGCGATGTTCCCTTGGGCAAACTGCCACGCCGACCGGCTGCGCTCGACAAAGCGCTCCAGCGGCACCGAGCCGTCGCAGGGCGCGTCGCAGCGGCCCATATCGGCGTAGGCACAACGCGTTCCGTCCGGCGCCTTGCGGATCTGCTCCGGATGGCGACACAGATCGAAGAGGTCCCACAGCCCCTCAACGAGGGCCTGCTGACAGCTCTTGTGCGACGGCCAGGGACCGACGAATTCTCCCTCCAGGCACCAGATCCGCTCGGAGACGCGCAGTTCGGGTGCCGGCCGGGCCCAATCGACGTGCAGAAACCACGCCGGCCCAAATGAAACCAGCTTGCGATACTCGTTCGGGTGCATGACGCGGGCCAGGCGGTAGTACCACCAGCGGGCCTCGAACGGGGAGTGGACCTGGCGCCAACGCACGGCGCGCGTGACCGCGGCCAGATCGGTTCGCCCGCGGCGAGCCTCCGCCGGCTCGCTCAAGCGCGAGACCACGATGCGTTTGAGCTGCTGGGTGGTCAACAACTGGATCGGAGTGTTGGCCTGATCGACGAACAGGAGAACCGCCGGGCAGCCCGGCAGGGGGGCCAGGTCATCCGGCTGTGGGCGCCCGGTCCAAGAGTGGACGGACGGCAGGGCGGCAACGGCAATCTGTTTCACGCTCTCTGATGTGGACATGTTGGAACGCGCGGGCAGCGGTCATTCCGGGCTGAAAACGGGGACAGGCTGCGCTGCGCGCGGAGCCGGTCCCCGTTTTCAGCTATACGGGCATGCCGGTGATCTCGGCCTCAAAGACCATGGCGTTGCCGACGAAGCCCTGGCATTCGCAGATGATTCGGCGACGCTTGAGCGACTTGCCTCGGCCGACGATCACGAAGCGGCATGGGGGCGTCACCGTCCCACGGAACTTGACTCGGTCTACGCCGGCGAAACCGACGAAGCCTTCCAAGCCGAGGGTGTCGTGCGTCATGTAGCTCGCCAACTGGGCGGCGGCCTCGATCATCAGCACCCCGGGGAACAGTGGACGGCCCGGGATGTGCCCGCGGACCCACCAGGCGTCCTCGCGCACGTCGTGGTATCCGGCGAAAACGCCGGTTTCCTGGTCGCGGTATACGATCGCGTCGAGCAGGGCGAACTCGAAGCGGTGTGGATTGACGCGCCTGATCGCTTCGCTGTCGGCAATCAGATGCTCAAGGTCCAGCGTGGACGGATCGAGTATGAGCGGTGGGGGCATGATTCAGTGCCGGGTAGCAGGAGCGAACCGGAGACTTGAGAACAGCGACGCCGCCAAGGATTATGGCTGGGTCTCCTCAGTCTCCCTGATGTCGAGGATCTGTTTGCGCACTTCCTGGGCCGTATTCTTGATTTCCTGCATCACTTTGCGGACACGGGTGCCGGCCGCTTTGTTCCCGCCAGCAGCCTTGTAGATATCCTCGGCGATCTCATCGACCAACTGCTTGAGTTTCTGGTAGGACTCCATGTAATTTCTCTCCGCACGGGTCGGGTTCGTCACGGACTTGGCCGGCTCGCGCAACCGCCGCTGGGGCGGCCGATCCGGGCGCAGCCAGCCCGAAACCGGTTTCTGACAAGAGTCTTCTAGCAGCGCGCCGAGCGGTTTGCAAGGCCCAGACCAACGAATTATCGGGCAGAAAAAGGGCGCCGCCGGCAGCTTCCGTCGTGGCGCGCGCGCGGCGTTGGGACGGTTGTCATTGTCGCTGGACAGTGTTCAAGAGCCGCTGGCAGAGGGTTCAGAGTCGCGGGTTCAGAATCTGGGTGGCCGTGAAGTCCCGGTAAGATGGTTGCTGCGCCGAAATCTGTTCGGATCGGTGTAAGTACTCGGGCGGCGGTGCATCTAATCTGTACAGCTATGGCGGAGAGGCTCGTGAGGATCTCGGCGGCGGAGCCCGGAAAGGCTGACCGTGCGTGCAAGTCACGGGACGCGCCGCGTTCAATGCCGAGGCCGCCGAGCTTTGACGAACTGGTCGCCGAGCAGCGGGAGCGCGTCGGGCAACTGTGCTATCGGTTGCTGGGCTGGCATGCGGATGTTGAGGATGTCGTGCAGGACGTGTTTCTGGCAGCGCTGAAGGCGTTGCCGAAGTTTCGAGGCCAGAGCACTGTGTCGACCTGGCTCACCAGAATCGCGGTCAACGCGTGCCGCGGCCACGGGAGAAAACGGCGGCTGCGGATTCCAGCCGGGGCGCGGCAGCGTTCCGAGCCGCGGCTTGATCGATCGCCCGAACGCAAGCTGATGGATCGCGAGCGTTTCGAGCAGGTTCGGGCGGCGATTCGCGGGCTGCCGGTGAAGTATCGCGAGGTGGTTGTGCTGCGGTACCTGGAGGAAATGGCGGTGTCCGAGATCGGCGAAGCGCTGGGGCTGGGACGGAACGCGGTCGAGGTGCGGCTGAACCGGGCTCGCCAGCGGATGAGGGACGACCTGGCGGGGATCGTGGAAGGATGACGTGATGAGTGACGATCCGCTGAAGAGGCTGCTGCAACAGGCCGACGCGATGGCCGGCGGTCCGCCCGAGACGCCGGGCGACCTCGCCCAGCGCGTGCGGATACTCGCGGCTCGTCGCCAAAGAGTGCGAGTGGGTTTCAGCGCGGCGGCAGCGGCAATCGTGTTGGTTGTTGGGATGACGTTGCTGTGGCCGCGAGGTTCAGCCCTGCCGCAGCCCGTGAACGAACCGGCGGTCGTACAGGTGGAGCAGTCGCAGCCGGACATCGCCCAAATCAAGGCGGAAATCGAGCGGCTGCACCGCGAGGCCGATACGCGGCTGGCAGTAGTCCTGCGGACGCAGGAGATTCTGGAGGAGATGAGGCGTTTCGATGAGCTGAAGAGGCAGCCCCCCTTGCCGGACGCGGTCGCGAACGCGCGCCGGGAAGTTGACCAGGCGGCGTATACGCTCGTCAGTCAAGCCGATCGCATGTGCCGCGAGTTGGATTTGTGCGACTCGGCCGCCGTCAAGTATCGCCGGGTGGTCGAGCTGTTCCCGGAAACCCGCTGGGCAGTGGTGGCGCGCCAGCGGTTGAGTGAGCTTGAGAGAAAAGGAGATGTGTCATGAGACATTACGTGCATGGAACGATGTGGCTGATCGCGGCGACGTTGATTGTAGGCAATGTGGGCGCGGTATTGGCGGAGGAGGAGGGCTCCGGGACGCGTTCCGCGAAGTGCATCGTGCGGATCATGTCCGATCCCGACATGTTGCCGGTCGGAGCGGGGATGATCGACTCGCTGCTGGCCAGTACACCGGTCTTGGGCGAGCCGGGCCGCGAGATTCTCGGTTCGAAGGCAGACTCTATTGACGATGTCGTCACCGTCTCATTCGAGCTGCTGGAACACTCGCAATCGCGAATGGGATCCGTGTTGACCGGCAGCATCGCTGTTGATGTGCACGGAGACGATGCGCGGCCGGCAGCCGAGGAACTATTGGCCGCGATCTGCCAGCGGCTGGAGCTGGCGCTGCGAAGCGTGGGGGCGATTGACCGGGAGCGGTTCCAGGAGCGGCTGGCGCAGGTCGAGACGGAGTTGACTCAGTTGGACGAGCGGTACCAGCGGATCCGTGCGGCGCGGCGGGAGTTGCTCGAGCAGGCTGGTCGGGACGATCTGTCCCGGGACAGAATCGAAGACACTATCAGCGACCTGGAGGGCACCAGGCAAGATATCGAGCTGTCTTTGGCAGGCGCCCAAGCGCGCGAAGCAGCTCTGACCGAGCAGATCGCGAAGATTGGTCAGCAGGCGATCGAAACGGGGGAGAAGAGTGCGGTCGTGAACGAACTCAGTAAGATTATCGAGCTTCGTCGAAAGGGACTGGAGTATGCAGCAAAGCTGTATGAGGTCGGAAAAGTCTCGCAATCCGACTTGGGCAACCTCGAGGAGGCGTTGGCGCGGGCGCGGGCGGATCTGGCCCGCTATCGCGAGAGCGTGAGTGAAACGGCCGGGGGCGGGTTGCTCGTCGAGTTCAACAAGGAATTGATCACGCTGAGCGTGGCATCCGCCGAGGAAGAAGCCCGGCTGGTCGCGGTTCGCCAGCGGCTGGCGGAGATTCGCGAGAGGCAGCTTCTGGAACTGGCGGACCGCTACGAGCGCGAAGTGGAGCTGCAACTGTCGCTCTCCGAGCGGGCCCTGCTGGACCTGACCGAGGAACAGTACGACCTCAAGGAGACGATCCGCAACCTGCGGCTGCCGGAAGTCATGGTCATCGGCGGGTAACAGCTTGACAACCCCAGGGGTAGCGCACCCGATCGCCTTCGAGGAAGGCGGTCGGGTGCTTTGTCATTCTGCTCACAGGTCTCCGTGCTGTTGCCGCGTGCGTTTGGGCATCGACGGCTGTTGGCACGCAGTGCCGATGTTATGAGACACGGACGGGCAGGCCGCCGTGGCGTACGCCCGACCGGTGCTCGGGCTCGGCCCGCGGTATAGAATGGTTGTGCAGAGTGATTGTCGTGATGGGGCCGGTCGGACGGTTTTTCTTGACTTCAGGGCGGCGCTTCTTTACGGTCGAGGGTTGGAAGCCACGCCTCTGGTAGCGTTTGCATAGCGAGCTTACGTATGAGCAGAGCATGCTTGCTGACGGTCTTGGCGGGCCTGCTGTTGGGCAGCGCGCCCGTGGACCTGATGGCCGATTCGCACGACATTCACACGGCCGCCCAGGCCGGGGACCTGGCGCGGGTGCAAGCGATGCTGGCGGAGGCGCCTGAGTTCGTCAACTCTCGTGACGCTTCGGAGCGGACGCCGTTGCACGCGGCGGCGCTGGCGCCTGACGCGCGGGTTGTCGCGTTTCTGCTGGAGCACGGGGCGGAAGTGAACGCGAAGGACGCCAATGGTGAGACGCCGGTGTTCGTCGCCGCCCGGGCGGGGCGGGTGGAGTCGGTCAAGCGGTTGCTGGCCGGCGGGGCCAAGCTAGATCTGAAGAGCAAGCATGGGGCGAGCCTGCTGCACGTGGTAGCGACGGACGGGCAACGCATGCCGGCGGCGCAGACCGCCCGAAGGGCGATTGCCGGGCTGTTGCTGGCGGCAGGCGCCGACGTCGATGCGGCTGACCGCGAGGGCATGACGGCGTTGCATATCGCCTTGGCCCGACAACGCGGCGAGCTGGTCGGACCGCTGATCGAAAGCGGCGCGGACGTGTGCGCGACGGATGCCAGCGGTCGTACCCCACTCTACTACGCTGCTCTGAGTAACAACGCCAAGGCGATCGCGCTGCTGGTGGAGAGGAAGGCCAAACTCAACGCGGCGGACAAGCGCGGCAACACGGCGTTGCACGCGGCGGCGTTGCGTTGCCGACGCGAGGCGACAGAGCTGTTGCTCAGAAGCGGCGCGAACGTGGCGGCCGTCAATCACGATGGGGAAACAGCGCTACACGTGCTGGCATCACAACGGCTGAGGGCGAAGGAAGCCGAGCCGTTGCAGACGGCGATCGCGGAGCTGCTGATCGAGCACGGGGCGGACGTGAATCGTCGGGCTGCTGACGGGACCACACCCCTCGGCCGGGCGTTGGCGAAGGAGCATGGCCGCCTTGCACGGTTGTTGGAGCGAAAGGGGGGTGTGAGGTGAACGGCCGGCTGGGGAAGGAGGCACGGAGTGCAAAGTTCATAGTTCAAAGTGAGGTTGCGCGCCGTGGTTTGCGCTTTGAACTTTGCACTTCGAACTTAGCACTTTCAGCCGCGCTTGCTGTGGCGTGGCTATTCGTCGCCGCGACGGCGGCCTCGGCGCAGTATCGCACGTACACGGAGATTGGGACGTTTCTGCGGGACGTGGCGACCGATCATCCGGAGATCGCACGACTGCACGATCTCGGGCTGAGTGAAGAGGGTCGGCACATCCGGGCGCTCCAGATCACCGACAACCCCGACCTCGAGGAGGACGAGCCCGAGTTCCGCTATATCTCGACCATGCACGGCGACGAGTGGGTCGGCAACGAGATGTGCTTGTTCTTTATTGATCTGCTGACCGACAGCTACGGCGTCGATCCGGACATCACCGGGCTGGTCGATGAGATCGACATCTGGATCGTGCCGCTGATGAACCCGGACGGCTACGTCTACGTGCGGCGTGAGAACGCCAACTGGGTCGATCTGAACCGTGACTTTCCCGATCCGTACACGAGCCCCGAGAACACCACCACGGGTCGGGCGGCGGAGACGGCGGTCATCATGAATTGGACTTTCGCCTCGTCGTTTGCGCTGTCGGCGAACATGCACACCGGGGCGCTGGTGGTGAACTACCCCTTCGACAACAACCCTGAGGGCGCCGATGTCTACACGCCGACGCCCGACGATGACTTGTTCATTTGCATCAGCGAGGAGTATTCGCAGTACAACCTGCCGATGTGGAACAGCCCGTCGTTCTATCACGGGATCACCAACGGGGCGGCCTGGTACCACATCGACGGCGGCATGCAGGACTGGAACTACCACTACATGGGTTCCAACGAGGTCACGCTCGAGCTGAGCAACATCTATATTCCCCCGTACTCGCAGATCCCGACCTACTGGGCCGAGAACCGCGATTCGATGCTGGCGTACATGGCGACCTGCCTGATCGGTGTGCGAGGGATCGTAACCGATGCCACCACTGGTCTGCCGCTGGCCGCGACGGTCACAGTCGTCGACCGCGACCACGAGATCTACACCGACCCGGACATCGGCGACTATCACCGCATGTTGCTGCCGGG
>CAZDTB010000263.1:0-6834 GCA_964508075.1 uncultured Planctomycetales bacterium | reverse complement strand
CGCTGCCCGTGCCGACGATCGCTTCGAGCTGTTCGAGGAGCTCGTTGCACGGATCGACCGCTGTCAGGCCGCGGGCTTTCGGCTTGATCGTGGTGACCCAACCCTCCGGCGAGCTGACTTGCAGCAGCAAGGGGCATTTGCCGCGGTGGCTGGAGCACAAATCGCGCAGCTCGGGCAGCAGCTCCGATCGGCCGCCGGTCGTTCGCAGATGCACCAGCAGATGCCTGGAAAGCTCACGCCGAGCGGCCTCGATCGGGATGATCCGGCTCACGCGCAGGCTGGGCTCCTCGCGCCGCCGATCAACACTGCCCTCCACGAAGACCACGGCGTCGGGTCTGAGCAGCGCCCGGGCCTCGGCCAACTGATCCGGGAAGACGACCGCCTCGATCGAGCCGACAAAGTCCTCGATCACCGCGATGAGCAGCTTCTTGCCCGCGCTGGGCCCGTTGCGGATGGCAACGCTGCGCACCTTCGAGATCAGTCCCCCGAGCGTTACGGTCACGCTGGCGCCCCGCCGGTCGGCGCCGGCGTTCCCGCCCGAGGCGCGCAACGCGGCGGTGTCAGTCGTGCTGAACTTCTCGACCAGGTCGGCGTATTGGGTGAGCGGGTGTTTGGTGATGTAGAAGCCGAGCGTGGCCTTTTCATAGGTCAGCATCTCGGCGTCGGTCCATTCCTCGTGGCCGATGCGCGGCTTGGGCGGGGGCGCCTTCGCACTGAAGTCGCCGAACATGTCGAGCTGACCGGCCTGCTTGTCGCGCTGGGTGTTCTGCCCGATCTGCATCGCGTCTTCAACCACGGCCGTCAACGCTCGCCGCATCGCCCCGGTGCTGTCGAACGCACCGGCCTTGATGAGCGCCTCCAGTGCGGCTCGGTTGACCGCGGTCAGGTCGACCCGCTCGCAGAAGTCGTAGATGTCCTCGAACGGGCCGCCTTCATCGCGTGCGTCCAGAATGGCCTGGACCGCCTTGTGTCCGATCCCGCTGATCGCGGCCAATCCGAAGCGTATTTCACCTCTCCCCTGACGATCGGCCGCGCGGGCTGAAGCCCGCGGCTCTTCAGCCTCCTCGCTTCGTGCCTCCGTGCCTTCGTGCCTTCGTGCCTCCGGATAAACGACCGTAAACGCCTCATCGCTCTCATTCACGTCCGGCGGCTTGACCGGGATGCCGACCGAGCCGTCGCGCTGGCGGATGTGGTGACACTCATCGATGTACTCGGCTACCTTGGTGGTGTTGCCGCTCTCGTAGGTCAGCACGGCGGCCATGAACTCGGCCGGGTAGTAGGTCTTCAGGTAGGCGGTCTGAAACGCGACCACCGCGTAGCCGGTCGAGTGCGCCTTGTTGAAGGCGTATCCGCCGAACTTCAGGATGTCGGCGAAGACCTGCTCGGCGACCTCCTCTTTCACGCCGTTGTTGACGGCCCCTTCGAGGAAGGGTCCGTGCTCGGCGTTGATCATCGTCTGGTTCTTCTTCGAGATCGCCTTGGCCAGCCGAAACGCCCGCCGCAACGGCACGCCGCCCAGCCGATTCACCAGCCGCGAGACCTGCTCCTGGTAAACCATGATCCCGTAGGTTTCGGCGAGGACCTCGGTCATGGTCTCGTGCGGCGTGGACCAGCGCTTGCGGCCGTGCTTGCGGGCAACGTATTCGTCGATGTACTCGATCGGCCCGGGTCGGAAAAGGGCGTTGGCGGCGATCAGATCCTCGATGCGGTTGGGCTTCATCTTCATCAGCACGTCGCGCATCCCGCCGGATTCGAACTGGAAGATCCCGCGCGTCTCGCCGCGTTGCAGGAGCTCGTAGACCTTCTGATCGGTCAGGTCGAGGCGATCGAGATCGAGCTTGACGCCGTGGTGCTTGTCGATCAGTTCGCAGGCCCGGTGGATTTGCGAGAGCGTTCGCAGGCCGAGGAAGTCCATCTTGAGCAGCCCGACCTTCTCGACCGTGGGCCCCTCGAACTGGGTCATCACGTCATTGGAGTCGGATGGCTTGTAGAGTGGGATCAGCTCGTCGAGCGGCTGATCCGCGATGACCACGCCGGCCGCGTGGACCGAAGCGTGCCGGGCGAGCCCCTCGAGACGTCGCCCGATGTCGAGCACTTTGCCGATGGTCGGGTCCTCTTTGTAGAGCTTCTTCAGCTCGGGCTCGCGTTGCAGGGCCTTGTCGATGGTCATCTTCAGCTCTTCGGGGACGAGCTTGGCGACGCGGTCGGCCTGGGCCAGGGGGACGTCGAGCGTTCGGCAGATGTCGCGGATCGCGGCCCGGGCCTTGAGCCGCCCGAAGGTGATGATCTGGGCCACGTGCCCGTATTTCTCGCGGACGTAGTTGATGATGTCCTGACGGCGGTCCTGGCAGATATCGATGTCGATGTCGGGCATCTCGTCGCGCTCGGGGTCCATGAAGCGCTCGAAGTACAGCCCGTAGTGCAGCGGATCGACGGCGCTGACGCCCAGACAGTAGCCCACCACCGTGCTGCACCCGCTGCCGCGCGCCACCGCCGGGATGTTGTTTTTGCGGGCGTAGCGGACGAAGTCCCAGACGATCAGGAAGTAGCCGCTGAAGCCCTTGCCACTGATCACGTCCAGTTCGTAGTCGATCCGCTCGCGCAGCTCGTCGGTGATCTCGCCGTAGCGCCACTTCGCCCCCTGGTAGACCAGCTCGCGCAGGTACTCGTCGGGGGGTTTTCCGGCGGGCGGCTCGTACTTCGGCGCGAAGCGCCGCGCGAAATCGAACTCGACGTTGCACATCTCCGCCACTGACAGCGTGGCGGCCAGAGCCTCGGGATAGTCCGGCAGGGCGGCGGCCATCTCGCTGGGCGACTTCAGGTAGAACTGGTCCCCGGAGAACTTGAAGCGGTTCTCCTCGCCGACGCGCGAACGGGTGGCGATACAGCACAGCACGTCGTGCGCTTCGACGTCGTCGCGTGTCAGATAGTGCACGTCATTGGTCGCGATCGTGCCGAGGCCGAGTTTGGCCGCCAGGTCGACCAACTCCGGGTTGATGCGCTTCTGCTCCTCGATCCCGTGGCTCTGGAGCTCGAGGAAGAAGCGGTCGCGACCGAAGATCTGCGCGTATTCTTCGGCGACCTGCTTGGCGGCGGCGTAATCGCCGTTGATCAGCTTCTGCGGGATCTCCCCGCCCAGGCAGGAGCTGGCGCCGATCAGGCCCTGCGAGTATTCGCGGAGCACTTCCTTGTCGACGCGCGGCTTGTAGTAGAAGCCCTCGAGGTAGCCGATGCTGGCCAGCTTGATCAGATTGCGATAGCCGGTCAGGTCTGTCGCCAGCAACAGCAAGTGGTAACTCGCCTCGCGCAGACCTTTGGCTTCCTTCTCGCGCCGATCGCCCGGAGCGACATACAGCTCGCACCCGATGATCGGCTTGACGCCCGCCGACTTCGCCGCCGTGTAGAACTCGATCGCGCCGAAGAGGTTGCCGTGATCGGTGATCGCGACCGCGGGCATGTCCATCTCTTTGACCGCGCGCACCAAATCGGCGGTGCGACAGGCCCCGTCCAGGAGCGAATACTCGGTGTGAACGTGCAGATGAACGAAAGATGGTGCTTGCGAGCCGGAACCCGACATCGTTTCCAACCTCCCAGCCCGGACCGCGATCCGGACCGCAACGATGCTACGTGGTGCGACCATGCTTCGCAATCGGCTTAGCCGAGTTCACCGCCTACATGGCGACTTCCGGCTGCGCGAGCGGCGATTCCATGCGGTCTGGCGTAGCGCCGGCCCGGGTTGAGGCCGGTCTCGGCGTGAACTTGGCTCACGAGCGACCAAGGCTGGGCTTGGCAGGCTGGAAATCTCTTGCGACTTCGTCCGCGGATAGGTAGTTTGAATCTGTGGGGTAGCCTTGGGATGCTCATCGGGTACCCGGACAACCGCGACGTGCAAGCACCTGAATGCTTCGCGGAGAGAGGAGCCTCTGATGATGATGGATAGGACCACGGCCAAGAGCACTCGGAGCCGACTGATTGCAGTAGCAGCGGCCACCGCGCTCGTCCTGCCATTCCTGGCGGTCGCTCAAACTACGCCGGGGACCGTCGAGTCCGTCGACGACGGTCGAGCGTTTGAGGTCAGGTACACCGCCACGTTTCCGGAAAGCGCCCTCACATTGGGAAAGCTGGCGGAGTACGACACTGTACGCCTGGAGGGTGCCGGCTGCCTGAACGAGGCTGGCCAGCCGATGTTGCCGGCGCAAACGCTGCGAATCGCACTGCCGGCCGGGATGACGGTGACCAGCGTGCGCGTTGGGGAGGCGGAATTCGTGGAGCTTGCAGGGCAGTACGTGGTCTACCCCACGCAGCCGCCCTCGCCGATGTCCGATCCGGCAACGCCGCACGATTTCCTCGAGCCGGATCCTGAGACCTATGCATCGCCGCAGGCCTACCCGACCAAGCTGGTTGAGCTTACCGGCCAGACTGACTTGGCCGGCCAGGCCATGGCATGTGTTCGGGTCTGTCCGATCCGATACGTTCCGGCCGAGAAGAAGCTCACGCTCTACACATCCATGGAGGTCGTGTTGGAGGGTGTCGGCGGGTACGAGTGCGGCGATTACCTGCCAGCGCGCATTTCTGAAAACAGGCGCGCCGCTTACGAACGGATGCTCGCGCGCATGGTCGTCAACCCCGCTGACGTGGAGCTGCGGACTTCGGGCAACCCCCTGCCGGTGCGTGGGGTCGGGCCGGGCAGCTATGACTATGTCATCATCACGCAGAATAGCTGGGTGGACGACTTCCAGTCGCTGGCCGACTGGCGGACGAAGAAGGGTGTGCCGACGAACATCGTCACAACGGACTGGATCTACAACGACGGTGGTTACAGCGGGACAGATCTGGAGAAGGTGCACGCATTTGTTCAGGATGCGCACGCGAACTGGGGGAGCTTCTGCTTCCTGCTGGCTGGCGACAGCAACGTCATTCCCTACCACATCCGGACGATCACGATTCCGGGTTACTGGACCGACGACATCCCCAATGACACGTACTACGCGGATTACGATGAGGACTGGGTCTGCGAGGTAAACGTCAGCCGCGCCCCGGTGCGGACCACGGGGCAGATCAGCGTCTTCATCAACAAGGTGTTTGCCTACGAGAAGAACCCGCCGCTCGACGATTACGCGACGATGGCGGCGTTCCTCGGCTTTGACATCGCCGAATCCGGTGACTGCTATGGTGAGGATAGCAAGGAATACATTCGCGGGCTCCATCTGCCGGCGAGCTGGACGGTCAACACCGAGTACGACAGCGAGCCGGGCACGCACAAGGCGGACATCATTGGCTATCTGAACCAGGGCCACCACCTGGTGAACCATCATGATCACTGCAATACGGACTGCATGGGCGCGGGCTGGATCAGCCACAGCGAACTGCTGCAGATGTCCGACATCAACGCGCTGGTCAATGGTGATCGCCAGAGCATCGTTTTGGCGGTCGGGTGCCTGCCGGCCAATTTCCCGGCGTATACTTCGGTCGGTGAAGCCCTCGTGCAGCTTTCCGACGGTGGTGCCGTCGCGTTCATCGGCAACACGCGCACCGGATGGGGTGGGTCCCCCCCGGACTCGGACCACTACAGCGTGCGCCAGGACCGCCTGTTCTTCCGGTCGCTCTTCGACGAGGACATTCACGGGCTGGGCGCGTGCTTCTCGAACCTCAAGAACGGGGCGTTCGAAGGCTTTGATTCTTATAACCTCAACATGTACTGCTTCACGCAACTGACGCTCCTGGGAGAGCCCGAGCTCTCCATCTGGACGGAAGATCCCCAGGGCCTGGTGGTGACACACGAGGCCACATTGGTCGCCGGTGTTTCGACGACGTTCCCGGTGCAGGTCTTCAGCGACGACAGCCCGGTTGAGCAGGCGACGGTTTGCCTGTGGAAAGACGGCGACGTGTACGAGGTTGGCCAGACGGATGAGCTGGGGAACGCCGCGTTCGAGTTTGCGGCGGATTCGACGGGCACACTGCACGTGACCGTCAGCAAGCACAACTACCTGCCGTATGAGGGCGAGGCCGATGTCGTTCCGCACTACGCCGGCGACATCGACGGTGACGGCGACGTGGACCTGGCCGATCTGGCGACCTTGCTCGGCGCTTACGGCGCCTGCGTCGGCGACCCCGACTACAACCCGGACGCCGACCTTGACGAGAGCGGTTGTGTTGACCTGATTGATTTGGCGACACTATTGGCAGACTACGGAGCAGGGACGTAGCGCGTCTGAGGGGTGTTCCTGGCGCATGTTTTGCAGATGGTGAGCTTTGTGACGGGAGGATAGGCAATGTCAGCTCGTGACTCGCACCTCTATTTGAGCGTGTCAGTAGTACTCACGTTGATCTGGACGAGCAGGGCGCTCGGAGACGGGCCGCTGTTTCCGGGGGCGCAGTACCCTGTCGGCGAGGTCCCGACCTCGGTGGCGATCGGCGACCTGGACGGCGACCACGTGCCTGACCTGGTGGTGAGCAACTTCTGGGGCGCCGACGTCTCGGTGTTGCCGGGGGTGGGCGACGGGACGTTCGACGACGCCGTGCACTACGCCGTCGGTGAGTGGCCCGAGTCTGTGGTAATCGGCGACTTGAATGGCGACGAGTTGCCCGACCTGGCGGTGGCGAACCGGGGCAGTAACAACGTCTCGATACTGCTGGGCGTCGGTGGCGGGACGTTTGCCGCCGCGGTGCACTACGCCGCCGGCGAATGGCCCAAATCCGTGGCGATCGGTGACCTGAATGGCGACGGGTGGAGCGACCTGGCGGTGGCGAACGGTGGCAGTGACAACATCTCCGTGTTGCTGGGTCTCGGTGACGGGACGTTTGCCGCCGCCGTGCACTACGCCGTCGGATGGG
>CAZDTB010000262.1:0-6853 GCA_964508075.1 uncultured Planctomycetales bacterium | reverse complement strand
GCGTTGTTGGTGAAGACCACGCGCATCGGATCCCTGACACCGAGCAGCTCGGCGAGCGCCTCGCGGGTGTCGAGACGGATGCGCTCGGCCTCGTTGGCGAGCCGATGGCCGCTGCGGCCGGGATTGGCACCGACCTCGCGCAGGCAGCGCAGCATAGCCTCCTGCACGGCTTCGGGCTTCGGCCAGGATGTCGCCGCGTTGTCCAGATAGATCATCGTTTTCGCAGTGTCAGCTCGAACACGTCGCCTTTCTCTTCGTATTCCGCCTGCCAGCCGAGCTTCTCGGCCGCGCGGGTGCAATTGTGTACCTGTGTCATTGTATCGACCAGAACCACGACCTGGTTGCCGCTGGTCTGCTGCAATGCCTGACGGGTCATGATCACGGGCTGCGGGCAGGAGAGCCCACGGGCGTCCACGTTCTCTGCCATCGGTTCACCTCACAGCGGCCAGCTTCTCGCGGCCGAGAAATCCAACGATGCACACGATCACCAGCCCGATCACGACGATGTAAGCGGCGTTCGGCGCATTGCCGACCAGCATGAAGTTGTGTGCCACGGCGGCGCCGAACATCATCCCCAGCACGAACACGGCCGCGTCGCCATCGCCTTCACCGGAGAGGAACACCTGCCGCCCCGGGCAGCCGCCGGCCAGCGTGAACGAGAGCCCCGCCAGAACCATCCCGGTGAAGTTGAGCCAGTGCGTGGTGTGCGCCGCCGGCTGGTTGATGACTCCGCCCTCGGCCGTCTTTCCGAGCGTGAATCCCGGATGAAACTGTCCGTAGACCAGGTTCAAAACGAAAGCTGCCACGAGAAAGGCGGCCACGCCGCTGAGCAGGTGGAAGTCGCGCATCAGGATCACGTCGCGGATGCCGCCGACGGTGCAGAAGCGCGTGCGCTGAGCGAGGAAGCCGACGACGAGGCCGATGATCGTGGACCAGACGACCGCTGCCGCGGCTGCCCCGGGACCTTTGACGCTGCGGAATAGCGCCGCCTTGCCTTCTTCGCCGAACTGTGGGTAGAGGATCGCCAGCACCAGTAGCACCAGCATGATGAACGGCATTGCCAACCCGGCCAGGGTACGCGTGAAATATGAGCGGCCGAGGCTGAACCCGCTCCGCAGGAATCCGACGCCGACAGCGATGCCGACAACCAGCCCGATGATGCCGAGGATGGCGTTCCAGTCCCCGCCGGCCAGACGCAGGATGGCGCGCCACGGACAGCCGAGGAAGATCAACGCGCCGATCATCGCGAACATGCCCAGCACGAAGCGCACGATCGGTGCCGAGCCGGTTCGGGGGCGAAACTCGCCAAACGCCAGGGCGGCGATGAACGCTCCCAGGCAGAACGCGGGTATCTCCGGCCGCAGGTACTGGACTATGCCGGCGCGGTGCAACCCGAGCGCCCCGACGATGTCGCGCGTAAAGCACGCGACGCAGATGCCCATGTTCGCAGGGTTGCCGAGCTTCTGGAGCGTGGCTGCCAGGCAGCCGATGACCAGGCCGACAATGATGATGCCGACCCCAGTGGCAAAGAGGTCCCTAGGTTGTTTCACGTGGCTGACCTCCCATTTGCAGGCAGAACGATTCCGTCGTACAGACGCGGCTCACGGCTGACACAGGCGTGCCACACAGGTGCCCACGGCTGACACAGCCGTGCCACACACCACACACTTTGCGAGTTGTGGTGTGGCACGGCCGTGCCGGCCGTGAGAGCACGGGAACAAGCGGTCATGCGTGTGGCGGCGAAGATCCGTGTGTCGATAGAAATGCCGTCAGTCGCGGCTACGGGGCGCAGCGTGATCCGATGGCGCAGGGAGCGCTCAAAACGCGGCAGGTGCTGGAACGTGACCGACCCTGAACCAGGGCCACGGTCGGTTCGCGTCATGTACGGCGTCGCGCGATCACGGATCGCATCTCCTGCGAAGCTACCCCAGTAGGACTGAGTGTAGCATACGGCGGCCGGGATCGCCACCGCATCAGCTCGTTTCCGGCAGCATCGTTCGACGAATGTACTGGCAGTAGACGGCGCCGATCGGGTTGTGAGCCAGGACGCGGTCCTTGACGATCAACGTCGTGACCGGGGCATCGGATTTCATATTGAACAGCGCGTCATGTCCGACGCATAGCCCGCAGACGATGTTGAGCTCGGTCCCAGCCTCGTTCAGCAGCGTGGCCTGGCCGATCGGGTTGCAAGTCGTCTCGTGCTGCTTGTCCGGGTCGATCTGCTCGAGACCAAGCGTTTTCTTCGAGATGCCGCACACTTTGCAGCATACGGAGGCGACCTCAAATTCGCTTGAAAGAATCTCCGCGATGGTCTCGGCCTCGCTCGCCAGCCCGACGCAGAATGCCAGGCCGAGCTTGCGCACGCCCAGCTCCCTGGCGAAGAGCATGATCTCGCGGATGCGTGGCTCGCGGCAGTAATGGCGTCCCTCGATTGCGGTGGCCGCCTTGTGCAGCCGGGCGACCTGCGGTTCCTCATACAAGGCCTGCATCGCCGCGGCGTTGTCGAAACAATCCTTGCCGCCCCGGCAATCCTTCGTCCGACACGCCGTGCAGCGGGGTGTTGTTGCCTGCGCCATCGGTCTGTTCCTCCGTCGGACGTGCCTACGAATGGCTATGGCTTGACGTAGCGGTCGATGCTGAAGACGTCGCGCTCGGGTTTACGCCGCGTGTCGTCAACCGGGAAGTTCAAGTCCGGTGAGGCGGGATAGCCAAGTGGCGTCATCGCGACAACCTTCGCCTTCGGCGGGACGTCCAGCAGTCGCTTGACCGCCTCCTCGTTGAACGCGCCGATCCAACACGTTCCCAACCCCTCGGCAATCGCTGTCAGCGTCAAATGGTCCAGCGCGATGGCGACGTCGATCTCGGTGCTGTTGCCGTGGTCGCCCATGTGCTTGTACGCCTGGGCGGTGAAGCCGAGGCCGGCAACGATCACCGGGGCGTCGGCCATGAAGAGCTGATCGTGAGCGGCTTGGGCCACCTTGCGGCGCAGCTCGGCGTCGGTCACGAGGATGAAGTGCCAGGGCTGGTAGTTGCACGCCGAGGGGGCGTAGCGCAAGGCCTGCCTCATGCGTTCCATCACGTCGTCGGGGATCGGGCGGGAAGAGTAGGATCGCACGCTGCGGCGAGTCTTGATCGCTTCGAGCACGTCCATGGCGGGTCTCCGTGTGAGGCGTTGCCTGGGAGCATACCGGCAAGCTGCGCCACGCGTCAAAAGCCTAGTGCTCTGTCGCACGTGATGTGATGGATAGAAGCAAGGGTGGCACGGGCGTCTCGCCCGTGGAGGTCTCGGGCGAGACGCCCAAGCCACCCTTCATTTGAGGTGCGACGAAGCACTGGGCAAGCCCCCGCGGGGGACGCTGCTCGTGGGGGACTTTGCCTGGGCCCCTGGATAGGCGGATGTGCTGCCGGCCAACGGATCACATTTCGGCAGGTTCACTCTCCACTTGCCTTGTCCGGCGAACCGATAACCCTGGTTAGGTTCTCGCTGGCCACACGGCGTACGGGCGGCCGCACCTCATTCCAAGACAAGGAGAGCCGCATGACTCGCAACCTGTCCTTGGTTACCGCGATGGTCTTGACTGCCCTGACTGCAACCGGCTTCTTCATCGGGTGCAGCATGCCTGCCGCCGAATCGCCGGACGGCGACGGCACAACGCCATCGAACGGTAACGGCACCGTTCCCGGGGTGCTCCAGATCAAGGCCTTCACCGAGTCGCTGGGAGAGGCGGCAAAGTTCGCGGCCGGTTCCGAGGAGCCGCCCGACGACGTGGACGTGAACCTCACGCCGACCGAATACACGGTGGCGTTCAAGCGGATCGTCCTCAAGCAGGTGAGTGGGGAGACGGAGGAGACGCTTGCCGAGGTGGAGGTCTTCGACGCTGAGACGGTCGACGAGGCCTTGATCGTCGACCTGCTCAACTCGTCGGCGTCAGACGTACTGGACGCGGAGGAGTTGCCGGCCGGGACGTATAACAAGGTTGACATCGAGGTTTTCTACCTGGATATGACGGTCGCCACGCTGTATCCGGGCACCACGTCGCACGACATTCCCTATCGCATGGTGTACGAAACGATGGGCGTGCTGGAGCCGCGAGATTTCCTGCTCTACCTCGAGCCGGCCTGGATGGAATCCGGGTCCGAACTGGCGGGCAGCGTGACGGAGGCCGGCTGGTATTGGATGGAGATGGCGGACCCCGACCACGTGGTGGCCGTGGACGGCGCCGCGGCGCACCCCGAGTTCCACGTCCTGGATCTGTTTGCCAATGACGAGTTCTGGTCCAGCGAGCACAAGGTGCTCGAAGGTGGCAGCGTCGATCCGCCCCTGGAGTACGATCCGAACGACGGCGGCGCGCTGACCATTGAGTTCGACGTGACCGGCAAGTTCAACTTCAAGGACTACTACGACGAGACCACCGAGCCGGACGGTCTGTGGGAGATTCGGCAGGACAGCGGCATCCACCCGTTCCCGCCCGACTTCGAGTGCGCCCCGGAGGTACTGGGAACCGCTGCAATCCCGCTGTGACGTAGTGCGACCGCGGGCCCGCTCTGACCCACATCCCTACATCAGTCGCCGACCTTGATGCCCCGCGCCAACGGCAACTCGGGGACCTCTTGCCGCGGGCTTGTGCCGGCTGAGGTGGGGGCGTAGCATTGCGTTCGAGGCCGTCTAATCCCGGGTAGCTGGGCCCTACTTCGTGGGCATGGTTTCGGCGGGGATGTGCAGTTAAGCGCGCCAGCTCGGAAACCCCGCGGAGAAATGCCGGTAGGGCCTGTCAGAAACCTGCGTGCACTGGAGCAAATGCTATGAGAACGACGACACTGTGTGTGGCGCTGGTGGCGCTCTTGTTCGCGTTCACCGGGTGCAAGTCGACCGGCATGACCAAGTGCGGCGACTGCGGCAAGATGGTCATGATGGCCGACACGATGGTCAAGTGCCAGGGCTGCGGCATGGAGATGAAGGCCGGCGACGCGGTCATGAAGTGCCCGAAGTGCGGCGCCATGGCCAAGGTCGCCGACAAGCTGGTCAAATGCCCCAAGTGCGAAAAAAAGGTGCTGACCAAGGACGCGATGAAGTGTCCCAAGTGCGGAGCGGCGATGAGCGGGGCTGACATGATGTGCGCCCACTGCGCCGGGTAGCCCCGTCAGGCTACGCCGCACCCATGTGGGACCGGTTTCCAACCGGTCAAGCGTGACCGCGTGGCATGGGCACGGTCCGACCACGTCGGGCCCTGCCCGTGTTTCGCAGCAAAAGGTTGCTTGCACACGCTGCAATCGGCAAGTCAAGCTGTCGACACTCACGGGCAAATCCCGACGTTCGTCGGGACCTGCCCATGCCACCCGAGGAAGACCCGGCCAGCCGTCCACGATCATCACCCCGCCGTTGGCCACGAACCGTTCTCGATGATATCTTTCGCGCGTGCGGCGTCTGCCACCCGAACGAGCAAACGCATGCGCCATCGGCCCGCGTTTCCAAACATGCCGCCTCCCGCCCAGCCGGATTGGTGTTCACCCTCAAGGTGCGACCAGATGCCATGGTCATCCAAGGCCTGCCGAATCGCAGCGGCCTCGATCTGGTCCAGCGGTGTGTAGACCGGCACCATCTCATCGGGGTCCATGCTAATCCCCGAACTTGATTCCCTGTGCCAGCGGCAGTTCCGTGGACCAGTTGATGGTATTGGTTTGACGGCGCATGTAGGCCTTCCAGGCGTCGGAGCCGGATTCGCGGCCGCCGCCGGTTTCTTTTTCGCCGCCGAACGCGCCGCCGATCTCGGCCCCGCTGGTGCCGATGTTGACGTTGGCGATGCCGCAGTCGCTGCCGGCGTGTGAGAGGAACCGCTCGGTCTCGCGCAGGTGGTTGCTGAAGATCGCCGAGCTGAGGCCCTGCGGGACGCCGTTGTGCAAGGCGATGGCTTCGTCGATTTCGTCTACGTAGGCACTGGCGGGCAAGCCGCCAGTGGCACCCCGCACAGGCGAGACGCCTGCCCTACCCTTGGAAGATGAACCGTAGCTGATGATGTAGAGAATCGGGGCGAAGGTCTCTTCCTGGACGATGTCGAACTCGTTTTTCGCCGCGGCGATGCAGGGCTTGACGTAGTGGCCGCCGGGGTAGTCCGGGCCGTCGAGCGGCTCGCCGCCGTAGAGAATCTCGCCGCCCTCTTCCTTGATACGTCCGATGGCGTTCTGCATGTCCTTGACGGCGTCGTGCGTGACGAGCGGGCCCATCAGGGTTTCGCTCTTGCGCGGGTCGCCGATCCGGATGCCTTCATAGGCCTTGCATAGCCGGCCGACCAGGTCGTCCCTGATCGAGGCGTGGACGATGATGCGCCTCGTGCTCGTGCAGCGCTGGCCGGCGGTGCCCACGGCGCCGAACAGGATCGCCGGCAGGACCAGATCCATGTTCGCGCTGGGCGTGACGATGATGGCGTTGTTGCCGCCCAGTTCGAGAATCGTCCGCCCGAGCCGTTTGCCGACGACCTCGCCGACGCGATACCCCATCTCGCAACTGCCGGTGGAGGAGATGAGCGGGACGCGCCGGTCGTGCAGCAGCTTCTCGCCGATGGTCGAGCCCTTGCCGACGACCAGCGAGAAGATCGCGGGATCCACGCCGTTGGCCTGGCAGACCTCGGCGGCGATCCTGGTGCAGGCGATCGCGGTCAGCGGCGTCTTGCTGGCGGGCTTCCAGAGCGTGCTGTCGCCGCAGACGCCCGCGATGGCGGCATTCCAGGCCCAGACGGCGACGGGGAAGTTGAACGCCGTGATCACCCCCACCGGCCCCAGCGGGTGCCACTGCTCGGCCAGCCGGTGCCCAGGTCGCTCGCTGGCCATGGTTTGCCCGTAGAGTTGGCGGCTCAGA
>CAZDTB010000261.1:376-6853 GCA_964508075.1 uncultured Planctomycetales bacterium | reverse complement strand
GCGAGCTGCTTGACCTGGGCGGCGAGCTGATTCCGCCGCTCGGTCGATAGCGGGGGGACGGGCAGGCGAATGATTCTGCCGTCGTTCTGGGGGTTAATGCCGATCTCGCTCTTCTCGATCGCCCGCTCGATGTCCTTCAGCGTGGAGGGGTCGAAGGCCTTGATGACGATCGTGTTACCTTCCGCGACGCCGACGTTGGCAAGCTCTTTGACTGACATGGTGGTGCCGTAGGACTCGACCTCGACCTTGAGCTGGTCGACCAGCCCGGGGGAGGCCCGTCCGGTGCGGACGGCCCGCAGCTCGTGCTTGAGGAAGTCGACCGACTTCTCCATCTGCTCCTCGGCTTCCAGCAGAATCGCATCCAGCGCCATCGGCAGCACTCCGGGAAACAGGTACGCAGGCAGGATAGCCGTTGAGGGCCCCTGGCTCAAGGCAAGCCGCCGGGACTCGGCCGGACAGGCGCTGATGCAGTTATAGGGCAGCATCGCGCACGGCGGCGGGTGGTCCTGGCAAGATCTGCGCCGGGTGGATCGGGTTCGGGGTTATCCGGTCCCGCCTTGCGAGAGATGGGGTGGTTAAGGTGTAGGCGCGCAGCGGCAGCGAATTCGCGGGGCATTTCATGGCTTACGAAACTACCCCCTGGCAATCACCGATATGACTCGCGCAACGATCGTGCCAGCAGTCCGGAGTCTGGTTGCTGCTAGACACGTTGGAGCTGTGTGCCCGTTGGAGGACGACCGTGAAAACCCTGTTTGTCACCGGCGCGGAGGGCTTTACCGGCAAACATCTCGTGGAGTACCTGCGGAGGCGGAGCTACCGAGTGGTCGCCGGTGTTCGCAACCGGGCCCGCAAGTTGGCGTTCGAGCGCCGGCAAGGCAAAGCCCTGGTTTGCGATGTCAGCGATGCCATCACCGTCGCACGGGCGGTAGCCAGCGTGAAACCCGACGGGGTCATACACTTGGCGGGCACCTCACAACCTCACGCCGCCAACGCCGAACCACTGGTGGCCTACCAGTCGATCGTGACGGGTTGGGCGAACATGCTCGACGCGGTTCGGCGAATCGTGCCGCGTGCCCGCGTCCTGCTGGCGAGTGCCTGCGAAGTGTATGGAAGGGCCGAAGGCCACGAGCGGCCGGTCGACGAAGAAACGCCGCTCAACCCGGTCAACACGTTCGGGGCGCTGAAGGCCACCGCCGAGTCGATCGCGCGCACGTTCTTCCTGAACTACCACACGCACGTCACGATCGTGCGCCCGTTCCACTACACCGGTGCGGGGCAGTCCGAGGATTTCTTCTTCGGCTCGGTTGCCAAACGTCTGGCTCAGTGGGATCCGAGCACGCAGGGCGACACTCTGAGCTTGCCCGACCTCGAGTTCAAGCGCGACCTGCTGCACGTCTCCGATGTGGTGGAGGCCTACGCCCACTTGCTCGAAGAGGGTCAGCCCAACCAGGCGTACAACGTCTGTTCCGGGCGAACCTGGAGCGTGCGGGAGATCGTCGAGATGATCTGTCGAACCGCGGGACAGAGCGTTACCCTCTCCGACCTGCCGGCCGACGACGACTCGGGTCAGGTGGCCTGGTACTGTGGCAGCAACAACAAAATATCGACGGAGTTCGGCTGGCAGCCGCGCTTCACGGTTGAGCAGGCAGTCGCAGAACTGACGCAGAGCTTCCAGCCGCAGAAGGCTCCTGTGACGTCCTAGAGCGGCCGCCGACTGCGAACACAGAGCAGCTTCCGCGAGACATGGGCCCGGGACGCAAGTCCGGGCCCGTTTCGCATAATCCTTTTATCCACATAACGTTACGATGCGCCCGCCAGCCGTTGGCGAAGGATCGCCGATAGGTCGCGGTGTCGTATCGTCCGCTGCGTATCGCGCTGTATGAGCTCTTGGTCGGTGCATCAGGCCGCATGTGGTTGACCAGCAGAGTCCTGAGCGCCAGCCAGGGGGTGCGCCACAAGTGTATCCTGTCGGTGAGAAGCTGACGCTCGAGGCTGTGATTGGACCCCTCGCTGGCGCTCAGGGCTCTGGCTCGGGTCCTCGCTCGGGCTGAGGGCCATGATTCTGTTCGGGGCCGTAGATTTGGGCGAGCTTGGGGCTTGGCACCGTTGGCAAACTGGCGTATACTAAGCGGCTCGGCATCGTTTTCGGGGCGATTGTCGGTAGATGAGCAAGTTTCGGTGTGCGGCGGAGTCCGCCCATAACCACCGGAGAATCCGATGGCGGTAAAGTTGCGACTCAAACGCCTGGGTCGAAAGCATCGGCCGTTCTTTCGCCTGGCCGCGATCGAGGCGCGCAATCCGCGCGACGGCCGCGTGCTCGAAGAGCTCGGATTCTACGACCCGGAGAACCGGATAGAGGCGCAGCAGGTTAAGCTCGACGCCGAACGGATCAAGTACTGGCTCGGCGTCGGGGCCGTGCCCAGCGGCACGGTCCGCAGCCTGCTCAAAAAGAACGGCATCGCGACGAAGTGAGACCAGCGCGGCTTATGCCCGGACACAGCCATGCGTATCGACGTCCTGACGCTATTCCCAGAGGTGATGCAGCCGTATCTGACGGCCAGCATCCTGGGCCGCGCCCAGGACGCCGGTGCCGTTGAAATCCACACCCATCAGCTCCGCGACTACACCCGCGACTCGCATCGCAAAGTTGACGACCGGCCATACGGCGGCGGCCCCGGGATGGTGCTGTCGTGTCAACCCGTCTGCGATGCGGTCGAGGCGATCGAAGCCATGGACCACCGCAAGGTCCTGCGAGTGCTGTTTACGCCGCAGGGCCTCCGTTTTTCCCAGGCAACCGCCAGCCGCTTTGCTTCGTGCGAGCGGCTGTTTTTAATTTGCGGGCACTACGAAGGTTACGACGAGCGGATCATCGAGCTGCTTCAGCCCGAGGAAGTGAGCCTGGGCGATTTTGTGATGACCGGCGGCGAGATTGCCGCTCTGGCCGTGATCGACAGCGTCGTTCGGCTGCTGCCGGGCGCTCTTGGCAACGAGGAGGCGGCCGACAGCGAATCGTTTCAGCGCGGCCGGCTGGAATACCCTCAGTACACGCGCCCGCGGGAGTTTCGTGGGCTCAGCGTGCCCGACGTGCTGCTGACCGGCAATCATGCCGATATTGAAGCGTGGCGCCGGTCGCAGTCGGAACTTCGGACGCAACAGCGGCGTCCCGATTTGTTGGATCAAAACAATTGCGCGGCGCAGCGGATTGCGTAGCGGCGAGAAAGAGAGGCGTCCCGATGAGAAACCCCCTGCTTGACGCAGTCGAGAATAAATACAAGCGCCAGGACGATTTGGATTTCGAGATCGGTGACACCGTCGTCGTGACCATCCGCATCATCGAAGGCGAGAAAGAGCGCCTGCAGGACTACGAAGGCACCGTCATCAGCCGCCGCGGGCGGGGGCTCGACGAGATGTTCACGGTCCGTCGCATAGTTGCCGATCAGGGCGTCGAACGCGTCTTCCCGATCCATTCGCCGAAGATCGCCGCGATCAAGACCAAGCGCCGCGGGAAGGTGCGGCGGTGCAAGCTGTACTACCTGCGTGACCGGGTTGGCAAGGCTCGTAAGCTGAGAGAACGCCGCATCTCGGCCGCCCAGCGTCGGGCGGCGGAAGAGGCCCGGGCCGAGAAGCGCCGTCGTGAAGCCGAGGCCGCGGAGGTTGCCGCGGCGGCGGCGGAACCCGCGCCGGCCGAAGACGCCGAAGTCGCCGCCACCACCTAGCCGGCGGCGTGAGCACCGCCCGCTCCGAACTCGGCTTGCAGGGTGAGCGCCTGGCTGAGACATTTCTGCGAAAGCGCGGTCTGAAGACCTTGGAGCGGCGTTTTTCCACTCCCGTAGGCGAAATCGACTTGATCATGCGCGCGGCGGAGACGGTTGTCTTCGTCGAGGTGAAGACGCTCCGCGATCGGACGTTCAAGGACCCGCAGGATCAGGTCACGCGTTCCAAGCAACGCAAGCTGCTCAAAGCCGCCAACTGGTTCCTCAATCGCAAGCGCTGGATGGACAAACCCTGTCGTTTCGACGTCGTGGCCGTCGTGCTGCCCAAGGCCGGCGAACCGGAAATCGAGCACTTTCCCGACGCGTTCGTGCCCGCGCGCTAGTAGCCAGGTGGGTGCCCCATCCTCTCTGAGGATGGGGGATTGACTGGGAGACGGTGGACGCTCCATCCGCGAATCCGTCCCCCACCCTTGCAGAAGGTGGGGCACCCTCGCGGAACACTGGTGGAGAACTCAGCCGCGATCGGCATCCGTGGGCAGGTAACGTTGACGGGCGCTGTCAATGTTGGCCAGGAAGTCTCTGACTTCCTGGTCGGTGTCGAAAATCCAGTCGAGCTCGCAGAGCTCCGACATGCTTCGTCGTTTGATGCGCGGGACGCCGAGCAGGACCGTGACCTCGGCCAGATCATCCCAGGGGATCGCGTACGCATCGCGTGGCGTGCGGGCCCGGATACCCTTGGGCGTGACGGCGGCGTAGCGATGACCTTCGGAAAGCAGCACGCGCAGACGCGGCAGCGCCCAGGCCAGCGAGCCGGCCGAAATGAGCGCGCCCAGAACCACTGACTTGCTCGGCCAGTCTCCCCACAGCAGCGTGATCGCCAGGAAGCGAAACAGCCACGGTGAGAAGATCAACGTGTTGGCGAAGACGATATAGATTCGCCACGGGCGGCGCGGCCGCCAGATCCGCGTGTGCCCGTCGAACTCGAAGTCGCACTCGGGGCACTGCTGAAACACGTCCGGCAGCAGCGGGGCATGGCCGCACTCGGGGCACCGATCTGGGCCGGAGACAGGCATGACGGGATTGTAGGTTGGGGGCGTCCGCCAGCTCAATGGGCGGCGATCCCCTCGGCGCTACGGGCCGGCGAGACAATTTTGGTAACACGGCCGAACAGCGTCTGAGCCGACGCGGATTCAACGTAGACCTTGACGACTGCGCCGATGTGGTCGGGCGGGGCGTCGAAGACCGCCATCAGGTCGCCGGGGGTCCGGCCGACGAGTTGGATTGTTGGCTTGCCCGTGTCGGTGGTCGGTCGGATCTGCGGACCCGACCTGCTGGAAAAGGTGGGGCTGTGTTTGCCGCGCGTACGCTGCTGGGAACTGGTTTCGCCTTGGGCCTTGCGGGCGGCTTTGCTCGGTCCTTCCACCAGGATTTCCACTTCCCGCCCGATCAGGACCTGCTTGCGCCGGTGGCTGATCTCGCTTTGGATCGCGAGTAGCTCGTTGTTGCGCAGGGTCTTCACATCGTGCGGGACGTCGTCATCACCGATGCGGTCGGCCTTCGTGCCGGGGCGCGGGGAGTACTTGAAGATGAAGAGGCCTTCGTACTGGACCCGGCGGACGAGATCGACGGTTCTCTGGAAGTCTTCCTCGGTCTCGCCGCAGAAGCCGACGATGAAGTCGCCGGCCAGGGCGATGTCCGGGACGTACTTGCGGGCGGTGTCCATCAGCTTGAGATAGCTGCCGGCGGTGTAGTTGCGGCGCATGGCCTTGAGAACACGGTCCGAGCCGCTCTGAGCCGGGATGTGCAGGTAAGGCATGATGCGGGGGTAGTCGCGCATCACGCGGAAAATGTCCTCCTCCCAGTCGGCCGGATAGCTGGTGACGAAGCGGATGCGGTCGATGCCGGCTACTTCGTGTACTCGTTCGAGCAGCTTCGCGAACCGGACTGCCCTGCCGTCTTCCTCGTAAACGTAGCTGTTGACCGTCTGACCCAACAGCGTGATCTCTCGGCAGCCGAAGCCGACGAGCCGACGGGCCTCGGCGACGATGTTGTCCGGCGGCCGGCTGCGTTCGGGACCGCGGACGAACGGGACCACGCAGTACGTGCAGAACTTGTCGCAGCCACGCTGCACACGGAGGTACGACTGTAAAACGCTTCCGCCGACGTCCGGCGAGCGGGAGAGATCGAGAGCTTCAAGACGGTCATCTTCGCGAGCGTGCCGCGGAACCCGAGCACGGCGCGCCTGGCTACCCGCGAGGGCGGCGACTTGCTCGCGACGCTCCCAGACTTGGTCGAGCAAGGTCGGCAGTTGGCTCAGCTCGCCCGGGCCGCAGATCAGGTTGAGGTGTGGCGCCCGGACAAACAGGTTCTGCTTAACCCGCTCCGCCATGCAGCCGATGACGCCGACGATGGTCGCCGGCCGCGACTGTTTGAACCCCTTGATCTGGCCGAGGCGTGAGAAGACCTTGTCCTCGGCGTGCTGACGGACGCTGCACGTGTTGAAGAGGATTACGTCGGCGTCGCGGTAATTGCCGACCGGCGTCATGCCCCGGGCGCGGAGTTGCCCCTCAACGAGCTGGCTGTCCAGGATGTTCATCTGGCAGCCGAAGGTCTCCAGAAAGTACTTTGCTCCCGCCACGCGGCCGTTCTCCAAAGCGGCTCAGGCCCTGCTGCGATAGTCCCCGGTAGATTCCGGCGGCAACGCCGGCCAGATCCCTGCGCTCATGTGCCACCCTCAGATGATACAGCGCTTTGGGTGAGGGCG
>CAZDTB010000261.1:0-366 GCA_964508075.1 uncultured Planctomycetales bacterium | reverse complement strand
GCTGTGGGAGAAGATCATGAAGGGCGCGGCGCCGCCGGTTTTTTCGGTTATAGCTATCTGAACCGCCGGTTCTCGGCAAACCTGCATGTCAGGAGCTTCTCCGACTCCTACGCCAGCCTGGCGCGTTCGCAGCAGGCGGCGCCGGTGGACCTCGTTACGCTTGCGGGTCGAACCGGGCCGAGCGCTCGGCGGCCGGCCTGAGGTGGGGACCGGGGTCGCCCGCGGATTGGGTCGGCGCCAGCCCGAATCGGGTTGCAATCCGGGCGGAAGTGTAGTAGATATGGGTTTACACGGATGGTCCAAACACCGCTCAAGGGATTGCAGGTGTCCGCCGACAAGCGAAACGCGAAGACCGTCGCATTGCTG
>CAZDTB010000260.1:0-6855 GCA_964508075.1 uncultured Planctomycetales bacterium | reverse complement strand
GTCGATATCCACGCGTCATGCCGGACAACATGGTCAGGTTGCCGCCGTAACACCACCGCATGAAGATGTTGCCGTATGAACTGAGCCAACGGCGCGCCGGCGGGACGTTCTCGAGGCCTCCGCCCGGGAGATGGACGCTGGCGACGACGATGTCGCAATCATCTCGCACCAATCGGGCATAGAGGGATGGGACAATCTCGGGGCCCCAGGAAAGATCGGATTCTGTGGTGACAATGTACTTCCCACGCGCAACTGAAAATCCCTGACGCAGCGCGTAGCCTCGTCCACGGTTCGAGGCATAGTGGATGATGCGACAGCAGGGGTTGTCTCCGATCTGTGCTCGCGCCTCTTCGAGACCGGTGTCGGTCGAACCGTCGTCAACGAGAATGTATTCCCACGACACGCCCAGGCTTTCCATCGCGGCCAGAATCCGCCGGATGTTGGCCTGAATACTGCCCGCCTCGTTGTACATCGGCGTGATGACGGTGAGCTCGGGCTCGGTTGTGTGATTACTCGTGTTCATGGCCATGCCGTTCGGAGTGTGGGCCGGCATTGTAGCCGACCCCCAAGTACGGAATCAACCCGAAGATCCGCACGCCCCGCAGCCAGCGCAACTCGAGCCCCGCGTCGGTCACGATCGAGGCCAACTGGTCGCGACTGAAGAACTGCACGAAGAAGTCCGCCGGCACCAGGCCGATCAGCCGTGACACGCGCAGAAAAGTCAACCAGAAGATGGATCGTTCGGGGATGACGGCGATGGCAAACCGGCCGCTCACTTTCGCCATCTCGTGCAGCACGCCCGCGGGATTCTTGAAATGCTCGATCACGCCGATGTTGAAGACGATGTTCGTTCGGTCGAATCCGACATGCCGGCTCAGTTCGGCGATGTCACCCTGCACCAGCTCGGCGTCAATGCCGTAGGCCCGAGCGTGGTGCCCGGCCAGTCGAAGCGCCTCCGCGGAGTAATCCACCAGGACGACATGGTCGCCTCGTTCGGCGGCAACCAGGAGGGTGATCTCGCCGGAGCCGCAGCCGGCTTCGACCAGAGTTCCCTTGTCGGTGTTGTCGCGAATGAACGCCGCCAACCTTGTCGTCACGAACCGTCGGCGAAACCAGGCCAACAGGCGTCCCGACAAACGTTGCTTGCGGGCTTCCCAGAACGTGTCCCATTCCTCCGCCGCTACCGGGGCATTCTCCTGCGCGGGCGTGGCAGGCGGCGCGATGGAAGTCACGGGAACCTTGCCGAAGACCCGCAGAACAACGCCGACCAGGCCCGGAATCACCAGATTGAAGAACGTCACCAGGGCCACGCTCGCCGCGGCCTGTATCTCGGAGACATCGCGGGATCGCATGACGACCACGGCCAGCGATTCGCGCAGACCGTAGCCACCCACGGTGATCGGAAGCAGATTCGCAAGCAGTACGAACGGATAGAGGATCGCCACGGCAGGATCCGCAGCCAGGTCCATGGCCCTCAGCATCAACCAGGCCTGGGTGACGTAGATGAGGAAACACATGAGAGACAACGCAGCACAGCCGAAGAGACGCAGGTCCAAAACGGCCGAGGCCAGTTCCGCTCGCCGCTGGGGGTCCGGTCCGCCGGGCAGGCGGCCGATGAGCCCCAGCGTCCCGATGACCATTCGGCGCCAGCCAGCGAGGGCAACGATCAGCGCGAAGCCAATGGGCGGCAAGGTCCACCAGGGCAAGAGCGCTGAAAGCGGTAGCGAAAGCAGACAAAGGCTGAACAGGCACGAGACTTCGACAGCCTTCTCCAGGAAGAACAGACCGGCCCCGCGCGCGGAGAGCTTCGGGGCGCGCACCCGCGCCAACTCGCCGACACGCCCGGGCGTGATCAGACCGACGGCCATCCCCCACAGATAGCGCGGCAGGATCCGGCTCCAGGGAGCGGGCCCCAGCACCTGTTGCTCGAGTAGCGCCCACTTCGTGACCCGGCACGCCAGGAAGAGCGGCATCAGGGCCACGGAAGCGGCAAGCCAGCGCCAGTCACCGATCTCGAGGTCGGCCAGGGCCTTGGACGGCGTGATGACAATGAGTAGGACGATTAGTATGGATGCCGTCAGGAGAATTCGAAGCAGCGCGACGGTGGTTCTCATCCGCTCCCTCGCATGCTTCGGGTGACAATCCCCTTCATGAAGGCGAGACTGTTCACGATTCCCGCCTTGAGGCCGGCGCGTTTGATGACGTTGTACCATATCCGGCGGGGCGTCAGGTAGAACCAGAGCAGGCCCAATGTCTGCAGGCGCTTGAGCGCTTTGGGATCGAGATCGTTGACCGAGATGACCGGATCGCCGTACCGCTTGTAGCGCGAGTAGTCCGTGCTGAGCAGTCTCATGCCGTCTCGGCCGTTGACGGCGCAATCGTAGAGCTCCGTGCCGGGATAGGGACAGGCGATGTTCAGAAACATCTGCTGGCATTCCTTGATGCTGCGGATGAACTTGATCGTCCGCCAGGCGGTCTCGCGGGTCTCACACGGGTGCCCCAGCATGGCCGACCCGCGCGTTTCGATGCCGACCTTGGCGGCGGCGCGGTAGGCGTTGCGGATCTGATCGAGCGTGACGCCTTTCTTGATCCGCTTGAGGATCTGCGGGTCGCCGCTCTCGATGCCGAAGGACAGGCGGATCAGGCCGGCGGCCTTCATGGCCCGAAGGAGCTCCTCATCAATGCGACTGGCGTGGGTCCAACCCTCCCAGGTGAACTTCAGGCCGTTGTCGCGGATGGCCTGGCACAACTCGAACGTCCGTTCGCGATTCAAGGTCAGCGTTTCGTCCATCATGATGACATGACGAACATGGAGGTTCTCGGTGATGTCCTTCAACTCGTCGATCACGCGCTGGATGCCGTGGAAGCGCATGCGCCGACCATACATGGTGTGCTGGCTGCAAAACACACAGTGGAACGGACAGCCGCGCGACGTGAACAGATCGGCGTAGCGAACGAACCCCTTGCCTGGCAGACTGTGCTGATAGCGGTCGGGGTCGAGCAGATGCCGGGCGGGCATCGGGATAGCGTCCAGATCGTCCTTGAGCGGGCGGCGTGGGTTTTCGACAATCGTGTCGCCCCGCCGGAAGATGACGCCGCCGATGCCATCGAACGGCTTGCCCGCCTGGATGGCCCGGCAGATATCCTGGATGGTGTCTTCGCTTTCGCCGACGGCCTGAAAGTCGAAGCTCGGACATTCCTCCAGCACGGATCGACCCAGGATCGTGCTGTGCACGCCGCCGATGCCGAGCAGGGTATCCGGCAACTGCCTCTTGATGGCCTGGGCGAGCAACGTGGCGTTCTTGTAGACCGGGGTTGTGGCGGAGATCCCGACCATCGCGGGCTGGTATTCGCGGATGATCCGGATCAGGCCGCCGGCGTCCACCCCTTCGCCTTCCATGTCGACGATCCGGCACTCCCCGCCGATCCGAAGGATCGCACCGCCGAGGTACATCAGTCCGAGCGGATGGCTGACGCAGCCCAGCTTCGCGGCGGCTTTGAAGTCGCCGTAGATATCCAACCAGGGGGGTGCGACCAGTAGCGTTCTCATGGTGCGTCTCACGCTGCCGCGGGTCTGAACCGGAGGTAAATCTCCTTGCTGACCAACGCGGCAGCGCCTTTCATGTAGCCCGCCAGCATCGTGGGTGTGGCAGCGCCTAGCATCCGCAGGATCTGCCGTGGCCGCAGGTAGAAGCGTCGCTGTGCCTCGGCCACGAGCGCGGGCAACTCGTCCACATTAAGGCCGTCCAGCCCGGTGTAGCCCTTGGCAAAGTGCACGCCCGTGGATGCGATGAACTCACGGTAGTCGAGTTCGCCGCCCTGGTCAGTGTAATGCTCCTCGAAGACCTTGGTGCCGGGGTATGGAATCAGAATGGAGAACCCGGCCATCGTCAGCGGCAGAGAACACGCGAAATCGGTGGTTTGCCGGATGGTCTGACGTGTGTCGCCTGGCAGGCCGAGGATGAATGCGCCGTAACTGCGGATGCCCAGCTTGGCGGTGGCCTCGACGGCGCGGCGGGCTTGTCCGGTGGTAATGTTCTTGCGGCACTTCTTCAGGATGTCATCATTGCCCGACTCGATGCCGTAGAAGATGTCGTTGAGTCCGGCGTCCTTCATGATTGCCAGGATACGCTCATTGACCGTGTTCACACGGCCCATGCAGTGCCATTTGAGGCCAGGATGTCTGGCCTTGATGGCCTGGCAGAACTCCTCGATGCGCGCGCGCTTCGACGTGAAGGTGTCGTCCTTGATCAGCAGGTAGTCGACATCGAAGCGCTTGCGAAGATCATCGATTTCGCCCATGACGTTCCCGATGCTCCGTGACCGCACCCGGGACGCCAGCTTGTGCCCGGAGGCGCAGAAGACGCAGCGGCCCGGGCAGCCCCGCGCGGTGTGGATCGTCGCTACTTTCTTCGAGTAGCTCAGGAAGCCCTGCTGGTGATACAGCGACTGGTCGATCAGGTCGCGATCGGGATACGGTAGGCCGTCCAGGTCCTGGATCGGGGCCCGCAGCCGGTTGGTGATCAACTCCCGGCCCTTTCGCCACACCAGGCCGTCGATGGGGCCTAGGTCGGCATTATTCTCCGAGAGCGCTTCCAATAATTCGAGGGTCGTCTGCTCCGCTTCGCCGCAGGCGACGCAGTCGGCATTCGGCATTTCGGCCAGGGTCCGCTCCGGCATCACACTGGGGTGGGCGCCGCCGAGCACGATCGTTGTATGCGGCGCTCGCGCTTTGATTGCATCGACGATGTTTCGCGCTGTGAAAAACTGCGGCGTCATGAAGGACACGCCGACCAGCAGAGGATGCTCCTTGAAGATGATTTCGGCGATGTCCGGCGGCGCAACCTCCTGGACGTTGGGATCGATTAAGCTGACGCGGTATCCGTGCCGTTTGACGTAGGCGCTGAGGGAGGCGATGCCGAGCGGATAGTACTTGCCGGCCGCCTTTCGCATCGGCCCGTAGTCCTCGAAATACGGGGCCTGAATCAGGATCAGCAGATCACTTCTGGATGTTTGCCGCATTGCTGCGCCTCCACCCAGACTTATCCCGAACAAACACGACCGCATCCTCCGGAAACTGCATCTCCCGGGCTTGCTTGGTTTTCAGGAATGTGACGTTCGGCAGTGTTTCATAGCCTACCAGGAGACCGACCGCAGGACGACTCCATCGCCCTCTCACGAAGAAGACCGGCTTGGACGCGTATTCGGTCCGCGCCTTCTCCAACAAGGGCGGCAGCCCTTCAGTCGATATTTGCCAGAGATAACGATCGAGGTAGCTTCCCAAATCACGGTAGTTCTTGTGCAGCCGCACCGTGGCGAAGACGCCCACCACGAGCAGCAGCGCGCCGGCAGCGACACGGCCCGCGGTGGAGCGGTGGTTGGCGATCAGCCGGATGCGAGACCACCCTCGCCAGGTAACAGCACGCCTGATCGTGTCATACAGCTGCTGGTATCCGATCGCCGACAGCGCGAAGATGGGATAGACGCAGGGTGTATAGCGGGTCGGCTTTGGATCGTTCGTCGTCACCATCACCGCCGCAAAAACACCCAGCAAAACGATGTTCAGAAGCAGGAAGTAGTCCGGCGGCTGGTCAGTTGGCTCGCGTGAACGAGACCGGAGGCGGCGGACAATCCAGTGCCCCAGCATCCCCAGTCCGACGACCAGCCCCGGATAGACAAACAGCGGAATCATGCCGTTGAAGCCCGGCCCCGGATGCAGGAACGTGTTCTCATGGCGAGCGCCGTAGGCCTGCCGAGTTCGATGACTGCCGTCGTAGAACGTCGCCTTCCAGCGCTGGTAGAGGCTGTCCCGCGCGGCCATCTCGGTGCGGAAATCACCCATCGCGCTGATACAGAAACTGCGATGCCACAGCATGTTCGGAAGCGTGTACGGGCTCTGCCGCTTCGCGATTCCAACGTGCGTTGCGACGATGAGCCCGAAGGCGACGGCGCCTGCGGCAGCCAGGCCGATCAGCGATGTCACCGTCGGCCCCGGGGCCAGGCGGCGCGCTCGAACAGACCGTACGAACCAGCCTACACACAACAGGCCGCCAAATGCGAGCAGGCTGGGTACGGCGTATAATGTCTCATGCCCCCCAAGCGAGTAAATCAGACCGCCGGATAAAGCCAGCAGAATAACGGGGACGATTCTCCTGCGCCGGGGCCGCGCACGCTCCTGCGTGCAGCGAAGGCTGTGTATGAACACGAGCAGCAGCGGCGCGAGCAGGAGGACTCCCATCACGCCCAAACCGCGGGCGACCGGCATCAACGAGCGGTCATACAACAACAGGATCGTGATGTAGAGCGAAGCGAGCGGGCCGAAGAAGAGGCGGTTGGCGACGAACGCCAGAATGCCCGCCACCAGGGCCAGGCCGGAATGCAGAACCGTCACGGCCGTGGCGGGATCGTCCGGGAAGGCGATCAACACCTGCCGGGCCAGCAGGGTCATCACGGGGTACTTCTGCTCCCATTCATATCGCTTGTACTCATCGACATACTCGGGGTTCACGCTGCCCGCGGCTCGCTCAAATGAATCGGCGTAGTACATATACCGCGACTCGAGCGGATTCGTCCTCGGGACGTAGAACAGCACGCCGAGAACTAGCACCACTCCGAGCGCCAGGATGTCCACCGCATGCCGCTTCATCGTTAATCTTGTTCTCCACCGCCGCGATCAGCGGTGCGAACCGAGACCTCCTAGTTACCGGACGTATGACGCGCATTCTACCGAGGCAACCTGCTCGGCTAAAGGGGCCGTGCAGGGACGCCCTGCGGGTGATCGGTGGGCACCTGCCCGGCGGTTTGAAGTCGGGCGATCGTGGCTCGGGTATGGTGCGAGCGGGTCTCCTGCGACGC
>CAZDTB010000259.1:0-6870 GCA_964508075.1 uncultured Planctomycetales bacterium | reverse complement strand
GAAAACGACTGACGACAACGGAGCGCCGCGGAGAACCAAACTCCGCGGCGTTCTCAAATGGGGTAACAAGACCGTCAAGAGCTGCGGACTTGCATCGGCATGCCTGGTTATTCCGGGCTCTCGTCGATGATTCTGATCCGGGTGGGTGTGTCGCCGGGCTTGTTGTCGACGATGACTTTTCGGACCTTGGCCAATACTTTCTCGAAGGTCTGCAAGCGCAAACGGTCGGCGGTCACGCCGGGAGCCAGGCGGTATTCGGTCAGCATATGCAGAAAGCTCTCGGCCTCGCCCCGGGCGCGTTTTACCCGCGTCTGGTAGTAGCCCTGGGCTTCCTCCAGGATCTGGGCGGCGTCGCCGCGAGCCCGCGGGAGAATGCGGTTGGCTTCGGCGATCGCGTCATCGATCGCCTTCTCGCCGTCCTTCTTGGCACTGACGACGTCCTTGAAGGCATTGATGACGGCGCGGGGCGGCTCAATCGATTCCAGATTGGTCAATTGGGGGACCAGTCGCACGCCGCAGCCGTAGACGTCGAGCAGCTGCTGGGCGCACTGGCGCGTATCGTTCTCCAACTGGGACTTGGCGACGGTGAGCGCGCGGTCGACGGGCAACTCGGCCAGTTTCTCGATCAGCACGCTTTGCACCGTGACGCGGACCAGTTCGTCGGGTTCTTCGGTCGCGAGCAGGTAGGCCACCGGGTCAACCACCTGGTACTGCACGGCCATGGTCACTTTCAGGATGTTGACATCGCCGGTGAAGGCGTCGCTGTCGGGACTGGCGCGCATCGCCCAGGTTTCGCCCCGCGCGATCGCATCGCGCAGCTCTGGGGCCATGCCGACGAGCACGCGGCGAAAGACAGTCGTCTTGGGAACGTCAACCCGACAGATCGGCCACGGGAGAGCGTAGTGCAGCCCGGGGCCCACGCCGTAGGGTGGCATCCTCTGGGCGTGCGGAACGCGCCCAAACCAGCGCACCACGCCGCGCTCGTCGGGTTGCACGAAGTAGAAGCCCGAGGCGACGTAGACGACCAGCAGGAGCAACAGACCTGCGACGACGCCGGTCATCCCGCGCCGCCGCAGAGCGCTACTCGGGCCGGACGGGCTGGGTTGTGGTCGCGGGGCGTCCACCAGGCTGCTCCGTGAGGGGCTTCGGTTCCGAACCGGCGACAGGATTCAAGAGCCGCAGGAACTCGCTGTCGGCCGAGAGAATCGCGACGGTGCTCTCGTCGAAGGTCTGCTCGTAGGCCTCCAGCGTGCGCAGAAACTCGTAGAACTCGGGGTCCTGACTATGGGCTTTGGCGTAAATCGCCGCCGCTTCGGCGTCGGCCCGACCGCGAGTAATCTCGGCTTCTCTGTTGGCCTCGGCGAGGATCTCTTCCTTTTCGCGATTGGCTTTGGCGCGAATCGCGGTCGCCTGCTCGTCGCCTTCCGAACGGTAGCGTGACGCGATCGTCTCGCGCTCGGCCCGCATGCGATCGAAGACGTTGCGCCGGTTCTGGTCGGGGAAATTGAGCCGTTGGATCTTGATGTCCGCGATCTCGATGCCGTACTCCGCTTCCACCCGCTGGCGGCATTGGTCACGGATGGACTCGGTGAAACCGACCCAGGCGCGTTGGGCCGGGTCGGTGGAGATCAGCACGGAGAAATCGTTGGAGCCGAGTGTCGACCCGAGCACCGAAACGACCGCGTCACCCAGGCGTGTCTCGGCGCTGGCGCGATCCCCCATGGTCTCCAGGAACGTCAGCACGGCTCCGGGATCCGGTTTGATGCGCCAGCAGGTGTAGGTCGTGACCATGACGTTCTTGCCGATGCCGGCTTGCTCATCCTCGGTGAGGTACTCTTTTCCGGGCTCGCCGGGGGCCGGGTTCTCGAGGACCATCAGTCGGTTATCAAAGCGGACGAGCGTGTCGATCGGCCAGGGCCACTTCAGGCCCAGCCCGGGCTCGATCAACGTCCGGACCGGGTCGCCGAAGCGTTTGACGATCACGAATTCGGTCTGGTCGACCACAAAGAAGCAGGTGTACACCAGCCCCAACAGCAGGGCGACGATCACGATTGGGACAAACACTCGCATGGCTTCACCGAGTTCCTGTCATTTGCTAGCGCATCTCCGCACCGGATTGCCACGGCAGACTCGCTCCGACCTGGGGATCCACGAGCCAGATTTCGATCTCACCGGCGTTCTCCCCGCCGGGCGTTATGTACTTGCGCAGGCCGGGCAAGGCCGCGTCGATCATCTCGAAATACAGCCGCCGCCGCGTGACCTCCGGCCACTGCTGATACTCCCGCAACAGCTCGAGGAACCGTTGCGCCCCGCCTTCGGCCTGGGCCACAGTGGCAGCGGCGTATCCTTGGGCCTCCGCGCGCAGCCGCTCACCGTCACCCCGGGCTTGCGGCACAATGCTAGCCTCTTGCGCCAGGGCCAGGTTGATCTTGGTGGACTTATCCTCCAGCGCGCTGGCCACGTCGCGGAAGGCGTCGTGCACCTCGGGCGGGGCGTGGGCATCCAGGAAGTGGAAGGAGTCGATCCGGATGCCCGAGTCGTAGGCCGCGAGTCGCTGTCGGATGAGTTCTTCGATCCGGGCTTCGCAATCCCGGCGTTCGGTGGTAAAGCCCCAATTGATGGACCGGCCGCCGAGCACCTCGCGAATCGCGCCGAGCGTAACGTTGCGCACGAGACCCTTCAGATCGGCAATGCCGTATGCAAATCGCAGGACTTGGTCCGGGATCGCCCCCCAGTGCACCGCCATCTTGAGATCGGCGATGTTCTCGTCCCCAATGAGCGTCCACGAGTCGGCGATGTTGGCCTCGGGCTCGGACGTCGGCTCGTCGGGCAGCGCAAAGCCCAGCACCAGACGATTAACCCGTCGAACTGGAATGCGGTCGGCAACCTCGATCGGGTACGGCCAAGCATAGTGCAGTCCCGGAGCGAGATCCGATCGCGTGATCGCCCCAAAGCGCCTGACGACGCCAACCTCACCCGGCTGGACCACAAAGAACCCGGAGCCGACATACCCCACTGCCAGCACTACGCAACCAGTCGTCAAGACACTGCGCTGCGTTACGGAAACCGGCAGTCGCGCATCGAGCCAGGTGAGTGACCGCGACCACCAGCGCCGTCGACGCATGGTCAGCACACCGAGCATGAGGAAGGTAATCGCCCCGGCGATCTTCAGCCATGGGGGAACCAGCGGCTCGTTGAAGGCGCGCACGCCGAGCGGGAGCGTCATTTCGCCGATCAGCAGGTTGAGCAAGCCGCCCATCAGGAGCGCGACGATCGCGATGGTGGTGAGATAGACGATGATGGTTCGGCGGCCGAGCTCGCGATAGAGCACGCCGACCGCCCCGATGTTTGTCGCCGGCCCGACCAGCAGCAATACCAGCGCGGCCCCCGGGTTCATCCCCTGGGCGATCAGGGCCGCCGCGATCGGCGTCGAGCTCTCGGCGCAGATGTACAGCGGAATCCCGATCACCAGCATCAGCAACATCGATGTGAACGCGTCGCCGAAAACAGCCTGGAAAACTCCGACGGGTACCAGCACCTGGATGGCGGCGGCGGCCACGATCCCTACCACGACCCAGAAGAAGATGTCGTCGAACAGGTCGACGAAGGCGAAGCGCAACCCGGCCCGAAGCCCGCGACCATTGCCCGGGGTATCCGGCACCTCTGTGTCCGTGCAGCAGCACGCCTCGTCCGCCGTCTCACCGGACTCCGGGCCGTCCTGCTCGGCCGCTTCACGCCGATCGAAAAAGTTCTCGACGAAGCCGGCGGCCAGGGCCGTCACGCACGCGGCGATCGGCCGAAAGATCGCCAGCAGAGGACCCAGCAGTGAATACGTCAGGAGAATCGAGGTGGCGCTGGTCTCGGGCGTCGAGATCAGGAACGACAGCGTCGCTCCCTTGCTGGCCCCGCTCTTGCGCAGCGTGACGGCTGAGGGCAACACGCCGCACGAGCACAACGGCAACGGAATACCAATCATCGTCGCCAGGAAGACCGAGCGTGGGCTGCGCTGGCTCAGCCAGCGAATGGCGCGCCCCCCCGCCAACCAGGCCTGCAACAACCCGGCGATAGCGAATCCCGCCAGGATGTAGACGGCCGTGTCGCAGAGGATGTACCAGCTAATCTGAAGCATAAGCCTAGTGGTCTGACTCATCCTGTTTGCATCTTATCCGGGTGGCACGGGCGTCTCGCCCGTGAGGTGTGCACAGGCGGGACGCCTGTGCCACCCTTGCTTTGGAGGTTCTCGCAACATGCTCCACTTCTGAATCACTACACTAGCGCGCTATTGTGACGCGAGGACACGTTTCCCGCAAACGGCCCACGAGGAGTGTACGCGCAGCTTCACGGCCCGTTGTGAAGGTGATTCATCGTGGCAATTGCCCCGGGAACCACGGCAAGGTAACCGACCAACCGCTACTGAGGTGAGCACTCTCCGAAGGGCAGCACGCTCGCAACGTTCGGCACCTCAGACTCAATCTGCACTGCTGCGGGAGGCGTCAGCAAGCGGTCGGTCGCCATCCGTCCCAGCCGCATCAACGGCCTCGGGTAAAACGCGAAGACCAGCAAGAGGAATCCGCAGAGCAACGCTCCGATCATGGGGGCTTCGCGCGGCGTGGGCTCGGCCGGCTCATCGCTCTCGAACAGCAGCACCGCCGCGATCACGCGCAGGTAGTATGCCGCCGCCAAGGCCGAGTTCAGCACCGCGATGATCACCAGGGCGATGATCCAGTCGTGCAGGGCGGCGGGAGCGGTATCGGCGGCCGAGAGCCCGCTGCCGAACAGGCTCAGCTTGCCCCAGAAGCCGGGCGTCGGCGGCAAGCCCATCAGCGTGAACATCGCCAACGCCATCAACAGCGCGATGCTGGGGTAGTAGCGCAACAGCCCCGCCACGTCGCGCAACGTCTCGCACGGCCGTCCTCGAACCCACAGCAGGCCCAGCAGCGCGAACGCGCCCAGGTTAGCAATGCCGTAAATCATCACGTAGTAGAGAACGGCCGCGGTGCCGTCGCCCATCATGCTGTCGCCGAACGGTCCGGCGATGATACCGACCAGCATGTAGCCCGAGTGAGCCACGCCGGAGTACGCCAACATGCGCTTGATGTTGGTCTGTCGCAGCGCGAGCACGTTGCCGATCGTCATGCTCAACACCGCGACGATCCATAGAACCCAGAACAGCGGACCGCTGGTCGTTTCCCAGCCGGTCAGGCTGATGATCTTGAAGAGTGCCACCAGCCCGGCCAGCTTCGGCACGAAGCCGAGCAACCCCGCCACCGGGCTCGCCGCGCCCTGATAAACATCCGCGATGTAGAAATGCAGCGGGACGGCGGCAATCTTGAACAACAGGCCGACGATCGACACCAACAGACCGATCGTTGCCAAGGCGTGCGCCGGCGAGCCAGGATCTTCCAAAGCCAGCTTGATCCGGCTGACCGCGTCAGCATCCAAGGCCGCGCTGCCCGTCACGCCATAGAGATAGCTGAAACCGAACGCCGTAATCGCGGCGGCCAAGGCGCCGAGATAGAAGTACTTCGTGGCGCCTTCCAGCGCGCGCGGTCCGGGCCGGCTGAGGGCCACCATGATGTACGTCGGGATGCTGACTAGCTCGAGCGCCAGGAACAGCACCACCAGGTCGGCCGACGGGCCCACCAGCATCAGCCCGGCCAGGGAAAACAGCATCATCGAGAAGAACTCGCCGCGCTCCGCGTCCGGCGGCTGCACCCAGTTTGTCAGCACGATCAGCACGCCGAAGATCAGCGCCCCGAGCCGGACGAATCCGGCCAGGTTCTCGAATGCCAGCCCACCGCTGATCACGTCTTGTGCCGGTGGCGCGCCCCAGTACTGACTGCTCTTGAGGATCAGGATCGCGGCCACAATTCCGCCCAGTGTCACCCAGGGCACGGTGCGGCGAACGGCTTTGCGCCTCGCCTGCGCCACCAGCAGCACCGCGCAGCCGGCCGCCGCCAGAACAAGCTCCGGTAGCAAAGCGGTGATCGAAATGGCGGAAGCGGAGACCGGCACGGTCAAGGACCTCCTCGTGTCACACAATCAGGCGCGGGCAGGACCGCGTGATCAGGCGAGATAGTGATGACGGCACCGGCGGCACTCCACGCCAATCTCTCGTGGCCTTTGCAGGTTGCCGTCTGATCACTGCTCGCCGCGGCAACGGCATCGTGACTGGACGACTCGACCGCAGCGATCACGCGCTGCATCACCTGCGTCTCCAGCGCCGGGTCGAGCGTGTTGGTGATAAGCCGCGGGTAGACACCCAACAGGACCACCACCACCGCCAGCGGCGTCAGGATCGCGATCTCGCGTCCGTTCAAGTCGCGTGGCAGGCCGGCCGACAGGTCGGGCGTACCGGACGGCTCTTTCACCGGGCCGAACAGCAGCTGCCCCGCCATGTACAGCATGTAGATCGCACCCAGCAGAATGCCGGTGGCGCCGAACACGCCGAAGATCGGCCCGAGTGTCGGCGAGTTGTACGCCGCGAACAGCACGGTGAACTCACTGACAAAGCCGTTCAGACCAGGCAGGCCGATACTCGAGAGCACGAAAAGCATCAGGAAGAACGCCATGATCGGCATCTGTCGAGCCAGACCACCGAGCTGATCAATCTGGCGTGTGTGGTAGCGCTCGTAGATCATGCCGACCACAAGGAATAACGCCCCGGTGCTGATGCCATGGTTGACCATGTAAAGCACCGAGCCGCTCAGACCGATCGGCAACAGGCTGAACATGCCGAGCATGCAAAAGCCCAGGTGCGAGACCGAAGAGTACGCGACCAGCTTCTTGACGTCGGTCTGCACCCAGCAGCAGAGGGCGCCGTAGATGATCCCGGCAATCGCCAGCCAGCCCATGAAGGTGGCCCAAGCG
>CAZDTB010000258.1:0-6900 GCA_964508075.1 uncultured Planctomycetales bacterium | reverse complement strand
TCAACAACACTCTGCGCTCTCCGCGCTCTCTGCGGTATGAATAGTCCGGGCTAGTCGCGCCAGACGAAGTCGCCCGAGTCGACGCTCCAATCGTTGCCGAAGAAGCCGGCGGCGCGGATGCCACCGGTACCGTCGGTCCGCACGTCGGGGCCCAGGACGATCCAGTCTGGATACGCGACGCCCGAGACGAAGTAGGGTAACCGCTCGGTCAGGCGCATGCCTGCCAATCCGGTGCCCGCCACCACGCCGACCAATGCCTGGTTGCTGCCCGGTCGTGGACGAATGAACAGGCACGCCAGCTCTTCCCCGACGATCTCCCGCTCTCCGACCGTGACCACCCCACGCCGCACCTGCACCGGACTCTCGCCCAGCAATGCCGCCCAAGCCGCATTTGTGTCCGCGTTGCCGTACAGAATCACGTTGCGGTCGCGCTCTGCCGAAGGATCAAAGTCAACGTCGGGAACGACGTCCATTGTTCCGTTGCCGCGGTACCAGAACGTCTCCGCGTCATAGTGGGCCTTGCCGCAAATGACGGCGTTGTGCTCTTCGGTCCCCTGGGTCCCGTAGACAAACATGAAGCGGTGGCGAAACGCCTGCTTGAACGGTCCGTAGCGATGGGGACCCTTCTCGGCCGGGTCAGGCTGTGAGATCACGGTCCACTGCTCGCTTCCGTGTCGCAGCCAGATCCTCGGCTCGGCCTCGGGCCAGGGGATGTTCTCCAGCGTCTGCTCGTCGAGCTCGATCGTCACCGGCTCACCTGCCGCCAGCACCGTCGCGTCTGCCTGCCCCTCTTTACTCTCCCGCTCGCGCGGCTGGCACAGCTCGGTCAGTTTGAGCATCAAGCGGGCGACGTTCTCCGTCTTGCCGGCGAACTTCCGGGCCTTCGGATCGAGGCTGATCTCTACCGAACTGGGCGCGAGGGCATGAATCTGGGCCTCGATCGTCACCCAATGCGACGAAGCGGATACGCCCGGATTGGCCGTGTGGAACTCGATCTCGCGCACCGATTCCGGCGACGGCCGAGTATGGTGCCTGAAGAAGTCGAACATTGGCGGCCAGTCCACGCAGGCGTTGCCCCACCAATGCCCGGCCCCGGGCCGCTCGTAGTACGCGAAGTCGGCGTGAAACTCAGCCAGGTGCTTGCGCATCTCTCGTCCCAGTGACACCGGCACGTTGTCGTCCCGCTCGCCGTGCAGAATGTAGACGCCGTAGTGCCGGTAGTTGCGCGACAGCGCCAGCGTGCGGCTCGGCGACGCTGCCCGCAGCAGGATCTGCTCGATCGGCGTGGGATCTTCGTATTCCGCCGCCCCGCTGTAAGACCAGAAGTCCGGCCAGGCGGCGCTGGGCCCGATCGCGGCGAACCGATCGGGAAACGTCACGCCCACCTGCCAGACCCCGTGCCCGCCCATCGAATGGCCGGTCAGGTACGTACGGCTGGGGTCGGTCTTCCAGTGCTCGCGGGCGATGTCGAGCACTTCCATCGCATCCAGCCGACCCCAGTCTTCCCAGTCGAATCCATAGGGCCGGCGATTGGTCGGCGCCACCACGTGTCCCCAGGTCTGGTGTGAGTACGCGTTCGCCTGGCCGATCGCCTCCACCCCCGCCCCGTGCAGCGTCAGGAACAACGCCAGTGGCGAGTCGTCGCCCGGCTCGGGCCGCGCCGGCGTCACCGCGAAATACTGCACGCTCCCGTCGATCTCGCTCACGAACGTCCGCTTGTGCTTGTCCTGCGGGTCGCGGACATTCAGCTTCAGTTCCGCCGTATCCAGCACGTGCTCTTCGTCACTGTCGTTGACGCACAGAATCTCCAGGGCAGCCGTGACCTGACCGGTGTCCTCCCGCGGCGGCCCCTCGATGCGAAAACCCACTTTTCGCATGCTCATCGGCGGGATCGGCGGCAAAGGCGTGCGCGTCGGCTCGCCCTCGTTATACGTCGCTGTGATGACGAGATTGTCCAGCCGCTCGGCGGTGGCGTTGATCACCGGCAACGCGCCCCACAAGCGCACCTCCTGGTCTGTAAGCAGATCCGGTAGCGTCGTGTCGCGCGGGTTGAACTGTGCGTCCGCCGTCGGCGCTACCAGTTCCGCTCGCACCCGTCCGCGACCCACGCGAAACAAAAACGTGTTGGTCCCGGCGTTCAAACGCACCGGCAGCAGAACCCACCCCGTGCTGTAGGGATCACCGGCCCGCGGCGCGCCGTTGGCGTACACCATGCTGTGTCCGGCGGCATCGAGCAACATGACGCGCTCGGTCTCACACTCCACCGTCAGGCACGCGTATCCGCCCCGCAGCGCGTCGTGCTGCACCCAACCCTTCTCGTTGGGCGTCGCTTCCTGCCAGGTGCGCTCCACCTCCTCCGACACGCGAACCGTGTCGCCTACCTTCGGCGGCGTCCAGCGCCCCGCCACGATCTCGGCCTCGATCGCATCGGTATGGATCGGCACCCGCCCGCCACGACCCACGGGCTCGATGACCAACCAGTTTCCCGCGGGCACGTCACCCTCCGGCGGCGGCGAGACGCCCTGGTTCACAACGGCGCCGTCAGCAGCCCGGCTGCCGTCGACCTGCCCCACACTCGCAGTCAGCAACGCAGCAGTGATCAACGCCGCTCGCATGTGTCGCGCTTTCATCCTGCACCTTCCAGTCCACGGATAGCGTTTGGCAACGAGCCCCGCGCTCCCACGTATCCTACGCGTTGACGCCGCGGCGCCCAACCGGTCGCTGCTGAAGGCTACCGCCCGCTCGATCTAACATCTCTGAGATAGCTCGATCGCACCCGGCGAAACTCATTTGCAACCCCGTTGCACGTTGACGCCAATCCACGGCTGACACAGCCGTGCCACGCTTGAGGAACCAGGTGGTGTGGCACGGGTACATGACAGAATTGGCGGCTTGGAACCGCCTGAAATGGAGCCCTGTAAGGGCGCAGGTGAGTAGCCGGGGGCACCAGCCCCCGGTTCTCGGTTTCCCAACGCGCCCAGCCCCGGAGGGGCGACGGTAATCGTTCTGCGGTGCAATCCGGCCGCCGCCGGACCGTCCGATCGGACTAACGATAGACCGGCTGTGGCGGCGACGACCGTCGCACCTCGGGGGCTGGTATGTCTGTGCCGACGCCTCCGGGGGCTGGTGCCCCCGGCTGCTGACCATCGGCCCTCCGGGGCTGCAACGAAGCGACCGTTTCTTCCTGACCATGCACGCGCTGAGGCCCGCCAATATCTCGCCGATTCTGTCACGCACCCTGTGGCACGGCCGTGTCGGCCGTGAGCGCCCAAACACGGGCTGCGTCGCGTATAATTAGCTGGACATCGTTCAGCCGAATCAGCCATCAAGCCGGAGACACATCGTGCAGTCGGCTGGAATCGGAATTGGGTGGCTCTGGATCCTGGGCCCACCGCTGCTGGCCCTGTTGGGGCTCTTCCTGCTCTGGCGCGGCTTGCACCCGCGCCGCGTGGGCACCACGCCGTATTGCTGCAATTGCGGCTACAACCTGACCGGGACCGATCGCGGCGCAGAGGGGACCCGCTGTCCAGAATGTGGCGCCGATGTGACATCGACGGACGCCGTGGTTCTCGGCGAGTGCATTCGCCGGTGGGGGCGGGTGTTCGCGGGGCTGATCATCCTCCTGGTTGCTGTGGTGTGCCTGGTAGGCATTGCCATCGGGGTCACGCTTGGGGTCAACTGGTATCAGTATGAGCCCACGGCGTGGCTTTTGACGCACCTGCAAAGCGGGAGCCGCGTTCGCGTCGACAACGCTTTTGACGAAATCACGCGCCGGTGGCGCGCCGACGCGCTATCGCCGACGCAGGTGGCACGCCTGGCGGAGATCTGCCTAGATGAGCAAGGACGCCGCTCAACTGGCGTCGGCGCCGGCCCGAAATTCGTTGACTTTCTCGGGAAGCTCTACGAGTCGGGACAACTCACAGAGGCACAGCGTGAGCGCCTTTTTGAAAACGCGGTTTGCATCACCCGGTGCACGCTGCGTCCCCGTATCATTCGTGGTGCCGTAGCCGCCCTTACCATTGCCTATGAGACTCGACTGCCACATGAGCAATTGCACGCGACCATTCGTGCGCGGGAAATCCGATGCGGAAACGACGTCGTCTTCCGCAACGCCGTACTCACTACAGCGTCGGGATATGGAGGCTGCGCCGCCAGCGCCCCCTGGGACGGGCTCGATAGCGCTGGCCAGCATGTCGTCTCTATCGACCTGGAAGTCGACATCGGTGATGATCTCAGCGAGTTTCAAGTCACCGGTACACCACTTCATCGAGCAAAGAAGACGTTTACCGTCCCGGTTGAAGTATTGTCCGAGAGACCGCCCGATTACGTTCGCCTGGTCAGCTCACCGGAACTCGATGCGGACGTTCAGAACTGTGTCAGCATAAGGAACGTCCATGCAACGATGGACTCGACGGAGACACGTCGGACCTTGCTGTCGTTTACCGTTCATGCCGGCCCGAATTGCCGGACGGGACTGGCGTTTGAAGTACTCGTTCGGTACGATGGGAATGAGGTCCAGGTTGGCACGGTGACCGCGTCGAAGGACGCGCCGGCCGAAGTAGACCACCTCTGCTCCGGGATGCTTCCTGCAGGAGTGCCTGCAACTCTGGAGATTATCCTCCGAAGCAGTCCAGCGGCCGCGGAACGAACGGTCGACCTCTTCGAGATCTGGGGCGGCGAGCTCCAGTTCGAGATTGACCTGGAGCATCCCGAGTTTACTCGTCCTGCTGCAATTCATAGGACGCACACGCGCCCGTAACCTGGAAGCCCTGAACGTGCAGAGATGAATGTGCTCTCCTGACTACCGCAAGCTTCGCGGGCCAGTCAGGCCCGGCCGGTGCGGGGCCCGGCCGCTACGGTCGTTCGGGACTGAGCCTGAGTGCTACGCGTGTGGCACGGCTGTGTCAGCCGTGGTTCGGCCAGCGAGACGCCGGGTGCTACGTCGGGCACGGAGACCCGACGCTACGTTCGGGGTTTGGATCAATTGGGCGACCGCCGCTACTCGCACCCGTAATCCGCCAGCAGGAATGCCAGATCGGCCAGGTCGGTGTCGCCGTCGTCGTCGAGGTCGGCGACGCAGCCGGAGGTGCAGCCGTAATCGGCGAGCAGAAAGGCCAGGTCGCTCAGGTCGGTGTCGCCGTCGCCGTCGAGGTCGGCCAGGCAGCCGAGCTGGTTGTAGTAGACGTAGTTGCCGACGCTGCTGTCCCAGTTGGTGATCGCCATATCGAGCCGCTTCGAGTACGTGTAGCGGACCTCCAGAGCAATGTCCGGGGCCTGCTCGACGGTGATCCAGCCGTGCTCACGGCTGTACGTGTAATCGAACACTTCGTCGAGGCCGTCGATGTCGACCAGCGTGATTTCCCGGATCGGCTGGCGCGAGAGATAGAACAGACGGCGCGTGCCGTCGCCGGGGAACGTCTCGATCGCCGACATCAGCCCGTCGTTGTCGATGTCGGCGAAGACGATCTTCTCGATCACACTGGTTACGCCGGAGCTCCAGCTCGGCGTCGTCGGCAGGCCGGTGCCCGTGTTGAAGAACAGTCGTGTGCAGTCCCACCAGCCGCCGGTGGCGAGGTCGAGCAGTCCGTCGGCGTTGACGTCGGCCAGGGCGACCGCCGAGCCGTAGCCCTCGTAGTAGCTCCAGCTATAGGTGGTCTCGAAGAAGCCAGCGGGCAGGCCGGTGTATTGGCGGAAGCGTCCGCTGCCGCCGAGCTGGGTGTTGTCGGTCTGGAAGAGGTCGCGCACGCCGTCGCCGTTGACGTCGCCGGCGGTGGCCATGATGCCGTCCTGGTTGGGGCTGTCGGCGGTGGCCCAGGAGGCGGTGGTCTCGAGTGTGCCGCCGAGGTTGGCGTAGATGCGCGAGTCGGTTCGTCCGGCGACGCCGACCAGATCGAGCCAGCCGTCATCGTCGGCGTCGACCCAGAGCACGCCCTGATAGTGATACGTGTCGTCGGACTGCCAGCTCGCGGATGATTCGAGCATGCCGCCGATGTTCATGTATACATAGTTGTGATAGTAGTACTGGGGGTTGTAGCTCCAGCCGGTTGCGACCGCCAGGTCCGGCCAGCCATCGTTGTTCACGTCACCGAAATCGCAGCCGAACGCATTGGCGATCTCGGTTGACTCCCAATCCGGCAGCGACGAGAGCGTGCCTTCGTTGTTGAGGTACAGCTTGGCCGCCACGTCGTGAACCGCGCCGGCGCCGAGCACCGCGACGGCGACGTCCGGCCAGCCGTCGCCGTTAACATCGGCCACGTCGAGGTGCCCGTTGTAGGCGGTGTCGCTGGATTGCCAGGTGGGGTTCGACGGAAACGTGCCGTCACCCTGGTTGTAGTAGACGGCAACGCGCTGCTCCTCCATGTCGTTGCCGTTGGCGACGACCAGATCGACCCAGCCGTCCCGGTCGAGGTCGACCAGCGCCCCGCCGGTGCCGACCTGCGTGTCGGCGGACGTCCAATCGGGGGTGTTGTTGTAGACCGTCTGGGCAACCGCGGTTGCCGCCAGCAGCAAGCTGAGCAGCGCGATGCGTGTGAACGTCATGACTCGTACTCCGTTTGGGCCGGATCTCGCCTCCATCTCTCCACCAACGAGTTTACGGGCTCGGCGAATGAGAATGCAAGACACAACGCGCTTTGCCACGCTCTGTAAAGAACCTCTGACACGACTGGATGGCTCGGGCGTCTCGCCCGAGACTACACAGGGGGGACGCCTGTGCCACGCTTGTTCTGTTGGGCGCTCAAAAGACCTTGAGCTGCTCCGTAGAGAAGGCCGTCCAGGCTGTCATCCCGACGACCGAAGGGAGGAGAGATCTGGCCGCGATGGCGGGCAAGCGTCGGGCGCGGGACGAGATTCCTCGTCGCTGCGCCCCTCGGAATGACACCCCAAAGTGGCCTTTTCTGC